>CADBNG010000023.1 GCA_902795985.1 uncultured Lachnospiraceae bacterium | reverse complement strand
TGTATCGTCGCCCAGCATCCCTGGCTGGAAAATGACTGCTATTTCGCGGACATCATCCTGCCGGTGCAGACCAAATTCGAGATGGACGACGTCGCGGAAGACGTGGACGGCGCGGTCTTCACTTCCGTTTACCGGGAAGGCGTTTCCTGCCCGCCGGTGGGTGAGTCCCTGAACGATTTCGAATGCGTGGCCGAAGTGGCAAGAAAACTGGGCCCGGAATACTACAATGCCTATACGAATAACGACAAACCGCTGGAAGAAGTCATAGAAGCCTTCTGGAAGGGCAGCGGATTCTACGAGATGGACAAGGACGACGAATTCCATAAGACTGGCATGTACGTCGCGCCGATCGCGGAAAACGCGCCGTTTGTCCCGGTGGGACTTTCGGAGTTCGCGGAAGATCCCGAAAATCATCCGCTTTCGACCCCGACCGGAAAACTGGAATTCACTTCCACCGGTATCCAGAAACACTTCCCGGACGATCCGGAAAGGCCTCCGTATCCGAAATGGATCGACATCAGCGAAGCGCACGACGAGCGCCTCGGCGGTCCGAGAAGCAAAAAGTATCCGCTCCTGTGCATGTCCAACCACGGACGTTTCCGCTTCCATGCGAACCTGGACGATATTACCTGGAACCGTGAGCTGGAAGAGATGAAGATCCGCGGCAAAGACGGCTATCAGTATGAAGCCATGTGGATCCATCCGGATACGGCAAAAGAATACGGCGTGGCCCACGGCGATATCGTGAAGGTTTACAACGAGCGGGGAACCGTTCTTTTCGGCGCGTATCTTACCCAGCGGGTTATCCCGGGGACGGTTTATATCGATCACGGCTCCCGTTACGATCCCATCGATCCGGAGACCCTGGACCGCGGCGGCGCCATCAACCTGATCACACCGAATTCCACCATCTCCCGCAAAGCGACAGGAATGGTCGTTTCCGGTTTCCTGGTAGGCCTGGCAAAGGTCACGGATGAGGAGATGGAAGGATGGAAGGAGAAGTATCCCGAAGCGTTCGCCAGAACGATCGATGAAGCCTGCGGCGTGTGCCTGGACGGCTGGCTTATTAAGGAGGGTGAATAAATGTCAAAGGTATTTGTGATCGATGTCGCGAAATGCAGCGGATGCCAGTGCTGCAACACGGCATGTAAGGATGAATATGTGGATAACGACTGGTTCCCCTACTCCAGACCGGAGCCGGATGTCGGACAGCACTGGATTAAAGTGGAACAGTATGTAAACGGCACGATCCCCAAAGTGAAGATTCATTATATCCCGCGGCTGTGCAACCACTGCGAGAACCCGGCCTGCGCCGGCGTATGTCCGAAGGAGGCCATCACCCGCCATCCGGACGGATGGATGATCATCGAGCCGGAAAAATGCGACGGATGCGGCCAGTGTGCCGGCGCCTGCCCGTACGGGGTGATTTACCTGAACAAAGAGCTTTCTATCGCGCAGAAGTGCACCGGCTGCGCTCATCTGCTGGATAACGGCTTTGATAAGCCCCGCTGCGTGGAAGCCTGTCCGACGGACGCGCTGATGTTCGGAGAAAAAGAGGAGATGCAGGACCTGATCGCCGGCGCGGTGCCGTTAAAACCCGAATGCGGCACGATGCCGAACGTCTTCTACCGGAACATCCCGGGCCAGTGGATCGCCGGAACCGTTTACGACGAAGAGGAAAAGGAAGTCGTGATCGGAGCGAAGGTCTTTGCGGTCTTCGGCGGAAAACGCTACGAGACCGTTACGGATGAATACGGTGATTTCTGGATCAAGGATCTTCCGGTCGGAAAATATGACCTGACGATCAATGCGGCGGGAATGGAAAGCGTGTACGTTAAAGAGATCGACACCAAGGAATGCGTCAACCTCGGCGATATTCCGATGCACAAAAAGTAAACAGGCAGGCCCGTTGGGGACAGTCCCCTTCGTCCCCCCCGGTGCGTTGGGGACAGTCCCCTTCGTCCCCCCGGTCCATTGGGGACAGTCCCTTTCGTCCCCTTAAAAAGCAAAGCGGGCAGCGGTCTTGAACCGACTGACCGTCGCCCTGCGGATATGGAGGAGAATATGACTATTGATCAGATGAAAGAAGCGTTTGCCTCCCTGGAGCTTCCCTTTGTTCCTGTGGCGGTGAAATATCACTACGCCCGGCCGGAAGGCGTGGAAAAGACGGACGAAGTCCTTTCGTTCTGCCAGTTCATCCGGAAAGCGCAGGATGAAAACCGGCGGTTTTATACCACAAAAGAAGATGACAACTGCTGCGGGAAATTCGCGCTGGGCATGGTTCCGAAACCGCCGTTTGACGTCAGCGGCATCATTGGCGTGGATTATGAGGTCTTCCGCACCCAGGCTCCGAACATCCGGGTGCACAACAGTTACCCGGTAGTCAACGCGGGAACAATCCGTTATGTGGAGTTCTGCCCTGTGCCGCAGTGTGATTTTTACCCGGATCTGGTCCTTTGCGTCGCGGATGTCTTCAATGCGGAAATTATCATGCGCGCCACCAGTTATATTTCGGGCGACCTCTGGGAGAGCAGGGCAACGGGTATTATGAACTGCGCGTGGACCTATTCCTATCCCTATCTGAGCGGAAAGGTGAATTTCAGCATAACCGGCATGCACCATGGAATGCGCAGAAGGAAGGTTTATCCGGCCGGCCTGCATATTATTTCCATCCCCTATCAGAAGCTGGATGAGGTGGTGGAAGCCCTTCTGGAGATGCCGAAGGTGACCATCGCCCTCCGGGAGGACGAGGAAAGTGTGGAAAAGCTTGCGCAGCTCCGGGACCGCTGGAAAGAGATCGCGGAAGCGGAGAAGGACTGAGGCAGGGGACCCGGAAAATGCCCGTTTCTTTTGTGCAAAGAAAACATTAAAAAACATTAGAATTGTAATATTTGGAGAGAAAAGGGACATTTTTAACGGTTTGTGATAGGAAAATAACTAAAATGTTTTGATTTTTACAGTCAACAAAACGGCGCAAGTGTTGACAATAACGGACAGCTGTGATAACTTTTGAATAGTTGTCATCTATAATTATATAGCCGTAATTTGCGAACTGAAATGACAGCCAGTCAGTAAATCAGGGAGGAAGGAACCTTGTCAAACTTTCAAATTGCCATTATCGGCGTAATCATACTTCTGGTATTGCTGGTTTTGGGAATGAACATCGGTGTAACGATGATGTGCATCGGCTTTTTCGGTTACATGGCCGTCAAAGGGTTTATGCCGGCGCTCGCGCTGTTTAAGAACATTCCGTTCACGCAGGCGACGACGTATTCATTCACGGTTATACCTTTGTTCGTCTTAATGGGTAATCTATGTTTCTATTCCGGAATGTCCGGAGATCTGTATGACTGTGCGCACAAACTGCTCGGCGGAATGCGCGGCGGTCTTGCTGCGGCAACCGTTGCGGCCTGCGCCTGCTTCGCCGCGATCTGCGGATCCACCGCTGCGACAGCTGCCACGATGGGCGTCGTTGCCCTTCCGGAAATGAGAAAGAACGGATATGACGACGGACTCTCCTGCGGAGCGATTGCCGCCGGAGGAACGCTGGGTATCCTGATCCCGCCAAGCACAGGCTTCATTATTTACGGTATTGTTGCCGGAACGTCCGTCGGCGCGCTGTTCGCCGCGGGTATCCTTCCCGGCATCCTGCTGGCCTGCTGCTATATCGCGGCGATCGTTATCGTCTGTAAGGTTCATCCGGACCGTGCGCCGGGACGGCTGAAATTCACTCTGAAGGAAAAACTGATTTCCTTAAAGGGCGCGGTTGCCATGGTCGTACTGTTCCTGATCGTTATCGGCGGTATCTTCCTTGGATGGTTCACCGCGAACGAAGCCGCCGCTGTCGGCGCTCTGATCGCTCTGATCTATCTGATCGCGAGACGCAAGTTCACCTGGAAGATCTTTACGAGCTGCCTGCGCGACACCGTTAAGACCTCCGGTATGATCTTCCTGATCCTGATTGGCGCCTATGTTTTCGGTTCATTCCTGACCGTAACACAGCTTCCCGGAACTCTGGCAACCTTCGTAGAAGGCCTGAACGTCAGCCGTTACGTCATCCTGCTTGTTATCATCATCATCTACGCGGTCATGGGCTGTCTGATGGATTCTCTGGCGATGGTTATGCTGACCGTTCCGATCTTCCTGCCGATCATGCTGGATCTGGGATTCAACGATATCTGGTACGGCGTTCTGATGATCATGGTTATGGAAATGGGTCTGATCACCCCGCCGGTCGGCATGAATGTTTACATCGTGGCCGGTGTTGCCAAGGACGTTCCGCTGCAGAAGATTTTCCGCGGCGTTGCCCCGATGGTTATCGCCATGTTCGTCGCCGTATTCATCGTCTGCGCATGGCAGGATCTGTCCCTGTATCTGCCCAGAGCCCTCGGATACCTTTGATTTATCGGGCAGTAATGCTGTCCTTTAAATAAAGAAACGGAAAGTAATTTTTTAGGAGGAGAAAAAATGAAAAAAATTATTTCCTTAATCGTCGTTGCAGCCATGGGTATGGCCCTGTTTACCGGCTGCGGCGGCAGCACCGCAAAAACTGACACAGCAGCTGCCAGCACCGCTAAGAGTGAAGCTCCGGCTGCAGCCACCAGCGCAAAGAGCGAAGCTCCGGCAGCCGCCGCTTCCTCTACCGCAGAAGCCTCTGCTCCGGCTGAGACCGAAGCTCCCGCTGAAGCTCCCGCAGCTTCTTCCGGTGAGACCTACACCCTGATGGTTGCTAACCACGACGCTTCCACTTCCATGTGCGAGCTCTATGTTGAGACCATCTGCAACATGATGAGCGAAGAGTCCGGCGGACGTCTTCAGTTCGTATTCAACCCGGGCGGATCTCTCCTTGGCGGAACCGAGACCCTCGACGGTGTTAAGGATGGCGCAGCGGATATGTGCTGGGCAACTCCCGCTTTCTACAGCGGACGTATGCCGATCATGGAGTTCGTCGGCCTTGCCGGCAACGGCCTGACCAGCGCCCGTTTTGCAACTGATGTTATCCAGCAGATGTACGAAGAGATTCCGGAGTTCCAGGAAGAACTCAAAGACTGGAAGATCATCTCCCTGTACACCACCGGCATTACCCCGATCTGCACTGTTGGCAAAAAGATTGAGAAACCCGAAGATCTGGCTGGCCTGCAGATCCGTGCAGCCGGAACCATCCCGACCCAGTACATCAACGCTCTTGGCGCGGTTGCGGTTTCCATGCCCACCACCGATACCTATGAGTCTCTGGAAAAGGGCGTTCTCGATGGTATGGCAAACGACTATCATAACATCGACTGCTTCAAGCTGTATGAGCCGATCGACTACTGCTTCAACTATCCGATCAACCTTTCCGGTGCTTATCTGCTGATGAACAAAGATCTGTATGAGAGCATGGATGACGAGCTGAAGGCTGTTATCGACAAGTTCTCCAACGGCTATGCCGCTGCGATGGGCGCTTACTGGTGGGATTCCTGCAACTACTGGGTACAGGATGAAATGAAAGAAAACGGCGTTGAAATTGTTGAGCCGTCTCAGGAATTCATCGACTGGGCTACCTCCGATGAAATCGTACAGCCGATCCATGAGTGGTATGTACAGTACCTGAACGATGCCGGCTACGACGGACAGGCGATCTATGACAAGTGCATGGCGATTGTTGAAGAGAACAAGCCGAATCATGAGCATGACTGGGATGCTCCGTTCAACTACACCGACTGGGACAAGACTCCCGAGGATTTCAACAAGTAATTTCTGACGGGTCATTCCAAATCAATTATTGATAGAATCCATTCTTTTGCCGGATACCGGAGGTAATTCAAATGAAGGTTATTAACGGATTATGTAATGTAATTAAGAAGATCTGCTATTATCTTTGCTTCGTCAGTATGGCGATTATCGTCGTAATGATGATCCTGATGTCCATTGATGCGATCGGAGGACTGTTCTTCAACTTCCGTCTCAGAGGATCTTATGAAGTTGTTCAGATGATCCTGAGCGTTGTGGTATTCACATCCTGGGGATATACACAGACGGTGCATGGCCACATTCACGTTGTCATGTTCATCAAGAAGTTCCCGGGAAAAATGAAGCTGATTATTTTCGGTCTGACATCCGCCCTTTCCGTCGTTGTTATGGCGATCGGTTCCTATGGCGTATATCGTATGATCGTGGACAAAATGGCATCCAACGACAGAACAGCGACCCTGCTGATTCCGTACTGGCCGTTCTATATGATTGAGCTGATCGCGTTCATCATCTTCACGATTGCTCTGCTCGCGGATACGATCAAAGCGTTTGCCGCTCTGGGCAATAAGGAACTGGCGGACGAAGTTCAGGCCACCTGGGTCTGATCCCGGCAATGGCTGATCCGGCAAAAAAGAATGATTGATCAATAATAGGGGGCTCCGGGAAACCGGAGCCCTTTTTTGCGGGATGCGGCGGATGCAGCTGCCCTGGCCGGGACTGTGCGTCCGGTGGGAATCCTTTGTTTGTATTTGCTCAAAGGAGCGGCAGCGGCAGGACGTACCCGCATTTTCGCATCAGCGGCGCCTTCCATCCTGCATTACAGCGCCTGGAATTCTGTATTTTCCCTGGTATAAAAAAGGAAAAATGCATGCTAATTGCCTTCAGCATGCATTTTTTTATTGACAAACCTGTCGGTTCGTGCCTAATCTTGTAGTATGCGTTGCCGCTGTGACACAGCACAACAGCAGAGAGGCCGGAGACCGGTTCTTTGGTCCGCAGCGGAGCAGACGCGATTTGTTTAATGAGGAGGAGAAACCATGAGGAGAGTTACCCCGAAACGCAGATTTGCCGTGGTAGCCGTCGTCTGCCTGATCGCCTTTGCGATCGGGATGTTCACGGCCTTTACCGCGCCGAACCGGGTGCGCGCAGAGGGCCCGGCAGTTCTGATGGCCCAGGACGGGGCCTTTACACTGGGTGAAGGAGAGGACGCGGTCGATTATGATCTGAGCGACGCGGAATCGGCCCAGGAATATGTGGGAAATTATGCGGACAATCTGGGAGAAGACCCGGAGTTTGAAAGCCATATTACCCAGGCAATCGATAAGGTCCGGGAGGACGTGGCTCCTTATGCCACGATCTGGTCCCTGCTTCCGCCGATCGTTGCGATCGTGCTGGCGCTGATCACAAAGGAAGTTTATTCCTCTCTGGTGATCGGTATTATCGTCGGCGGCGTCCTTTTTGCCGGAGGCAATTTCGAGCAGACGCTGGTTCACGTCATGAGCAACGGCTTTATCGCCAGCCTTTCGGATTCCTATAATATGGGTATCCTGGTCTTCCTGGTCCTGCTGGGAACCCTGGTTGCCCTGATGAACAAAGCGGGCGGATCCGCGGCGTTCGGCCGTTGGGCGGCCAATCGGATTAAATCCAGGGCGGGCGCGCAGATCGCGACAATTATTCTGGGTGTTTTGATCTTTATCGATGACTATTTCAACTGCCTGACCGTGGGATCCGTTATGCGTCCGGTTTCGGATGAGAATAAGATTTCCCGCGCAAAGCTGGCTTACCTGATTGACTCGACAGCTGCGCCGATCTGCATTATTGCCCCGATTTCTTCCTGGGCAGCAGCGGTTGCCGGCTTCGCAAAGGGCGCCGGCGCGGAAAGCGGCATTTCCCTTTTCATTCAGGCGATCCCGTACAATTTCTACGCGATCCTGACGATCGTGATGATGATCTTCCTGGCTGTTACCGGACTGGACTATGGCCCGATGAAGAGACATGAAGACAATGCCCGTGAAAACGGAGATCTCTTCACCACCGGGACCTTTACCGGGGAAGCGGATCTGGAAGGCAACTCGAAGGGCCGCGTGCTGGATCTGGTGTTCCCGATCCTGATCCTGATCATCACCTGCATTATCGGAATGATTTATTCCGGCGGATTCTTCGACGGAGTCGGCTTTGTTGAGGCGTTCTCCAACAGCGATGCTTCCGTGGGACTGGCATATGGCGCGTTTGTTACGGTAGTTGTTACGCTGATCTATTTCCTTTTCCGCCATACCATCCGCTTCAAAGACATGATGAGCTGTCTGCCGGAAGGCTTCAAGGCCATGGTTCCCGCGATCCTGATTCTGACCTGCGCCTGGACCCTGAAGGCCATGACAGATTCCCTGGGAGCGAAAATTTACATTTCCCAGCTGGTGGAAGGAAGCGCGGCGGCCCTGCAGATGCTGCTTCCCGCGATCATCTTCCTGATCGCTGTGGGACTTTCCTTCGCGACCGGTACTTCCTGGGGTACTTTCGGTATCCTGATCCCCATTGTCCTGAGCGTGTTCTCCGCCGGACAGCCGATCACCATTGTCGCGATTTCGGCCTGCATGGCCGGAGCGGTCTGCGGCGACCACTGCTCGCCCATTTCGGATACGACCATCATGGCATCGGCCGGCGCGCAATGCGACCATATTAATCACGTTTCCACGCAGCTGCCGTATGCGTTAACCGTTGCCGCGGTCTCCGCCGTCAGCTATGTGATTGCCGGCATCGTCTGCAACTGGATGATCGCTCTTCCGGTTGCCATCGTGCTTATGCTCGTCACCCTGATCGTGGTGAGAAAAGTAACCGTTAAGAAAGCCTGATGCCGCCCGGCCCGGCCGGGAAGGAACAGGGATAAGGTGGTTGATAATACGAAAGGCTCTTCACTGCATCATTACAGCGGAGAGCCTTTCTGATTTTGACGACACGGGGACGGTTCTCCTGTCGTCATTATTTCCGATTTTTGGCGACAGGGAAGCGTCCCGCTGTCGTCATTTCTGCTTTTCTTCGGAACCGATCCGGATGATATTGATCCATTTCCCTGACAGGAAACGGAAGAGACAGACGATTCCCTTGCTCGGATATTCGAGACGAAGGAGGAAGTAGATCCAGAACGGAGAAAGATTCCAGACAAAGGCCGCCAGGGCGCCAAGCGGCAGGGAAACCAGCCAGATCAGGGCGGCGTCCCAGCGCAGAAGGAAGGCGGTGTCGCCCCCGCCGCGAAGGATTCCCTTACTGGTGACGAAAGCGATCATCTGCACCGGCAGGAAGAATCCGTTGATGACAAAGATATCATGAGCAATAGCCCGGGCCGCCGGAGTGATGGTGTAGAGGCTCAGATAGGGCCCTTCCAGCAGAAGCAGCGGACCGACAAGGATCAGACCAATGACAAAGGCCATGAGGACAAATACATTGCCTTCTTTTTGTGCCCGCTCTGTCTTTCCCTCTCCGATGGTGTTTCCGATAACGACGGCCGCTGCCCCGCTCATCGATGTGGTGAACATGCTGAGCACCTGGACCAGTGTATTGACGATCGAAGAGGCCGTTGTGATATCGGTGCCCTTATGCCCGAGCACGACGGCAACGAGCGACAGGCTGACACCCAGCGAAGCGTCGCTGATCAGAAGAGGAATGCTGAAGTGAATATAATTCTTCCGGATTTCCGGGGAGGCAAACCGGACCAGGTCCGGGAACCGGACGCAGATTTTCTGGTCTCTCATGGTCAGATAGCCGAAAACGAACAGGAATTCGAAAACGCGGGCAATCAGAGTGCCGAGAGCCGCACCGGTAATGCCCATTTCCGGCGCGCCCAGCTTTCCGAAAATGAAAACCCAGTTGAAGAAAATGTTCAGGAAAAAGGCAATCGTGGATCCGATGAGCGGGATCCGGACGGAATTGACGCTCCGCAGGACATAAGCCGACGTGGACGCCAGTCCGGAGAAAACAAACGTGCTTCCGATCAGACGAAGATAGGGGATTCCCGCCGTAATCACTTCCGGGTCGCCGGAGAAAATATGCAGGACGCCGCCGGGAATCAGGACGGAGAGCAGCAGAAAGACCAGATTAATTGCAAAAGTAACCCGCAGCGCCAGAGCAGTGGTTGCCTTCAGCGACTCCCGGTCCTTCGCCCCCCAGAACTGGGAGGTCATCACGATCGCGCCGCTGCCAAGCCCCATGCCGAGAAAGTTGATCAGCGCGTAAAACTGATTGCTCTGGGCGACGGCGGTGATCGAAGTGTCGCCCAGATGGCCGATCATGATATTATCAAAAAAATTGATCCCGATGGAAATCATCTGCTGCATCAGGATCGGCAGCATCAGCAAAAGAGTTTTGCGGATCAGCTCTTTGTTTTTTAATTCGGAAAATGCACTGCTCATACTGGATAATTTAGCATGAATTCCGATTGAGCACAAGAGAGCCCGAAGGGGACAGTCCCCTTCGCCCCCTTGCTCTGTCCCTGTCGGAACGGAAGAACAGAAATGCCGATAGAAGCATTGGTTTGAAAGATTAAGCAAAAACAGTTGACAAATTGGGGTGACAGCGGTGTAAAATCAAACGAATACTATTCAGCAGAAAGATTAACAGGAGTTATAATCATGAAACGTATTTTTGGCAGATTATTTTCGGTTCTTCTTTGTTTCCTTCTTCTGACCGGCACGCAGACCGTCGTATTTGCGGAAGATATGCAGGAAACCGGCACCGGGGAAGCCGATGCGGCCGGACAGCTGAACGCGCAGCGTCTGACGATTGATGCAGCCGGCGTCTATACCCTCACGGGCAGCATGCAGGGGACGGTATATGTGGATCCGGGCGCCGGAGAAGTGACATTGCTTCTGGATAACGTGGAAATCCGTTCCGGAAGCGAGCCTGCGATCATGGCCGTCAGCGGGGACAAGCTGACGATTGAAATGCAGCGAAACACCTGCAACGCAATCGCCGATTCCGCTGAGAATACTCTTGAGGCGGCGGTCTATACGGAAGTGGACACCGTTATTCAGGGCTGCGGCTGCCTGCAGATCAACGGGAACAGCAAATACGGAATTGTAACGAAAGACGCCTCTCTTTCGGTGAACAGCGGATCGATGCTGATCGTGTCCGAGTCGAGCGGTATCCGAGCAGACGGGGAGAAACCGGGACCGGCCTTCTTTAACGGCGGAATCGTTTATATTAACGCGAAAAATGACGGAATCCTTGCGGTTCCGGACGTGCGGATGAACGGCGGAAGCGTACAGACATCCGAAGCCGTCCGAATCTGCGATATCTGCGGCTGCTGCGGCGTGAAGAACAACTGCTGCGTGTGCGGCGGGCAGGCTCCCTGCAAAGAAGAGGAAACCTGCACCGGGAACCCCTGTTCCTGCTGTACGCCCACGACCGATACACCGGGGGAAATTACGGAAGGCACCGTTACCAACAGCGCGGAGGCATTGACGCCGGACGAAGAGAACGCCGTGGATATCGTTTTCGGTGATGAAACCACGAAAGCCGAGATCTCGGAGTCCGGGACTTATGTGATCACAGGAACCAGCAGCAACGGCGGCATTACCGTTCTTCAGGGAACGAAGGGCGTTGTCCTGATCCTGAAAGACCTGAATCTCACCAGCACGACGGGCGCCGAGCTGACGATCAACTCGGATGCCGAAGTGCAGATCGTGGTTGAGGGCGATGTTTCCCTGATTGACGCGAGTCCTTCGGAAGGAGCGGCGGACGCGGACGGCGCTGCGCTGAAGGCGGAAGACAACACCGCCGTCTGCATCACCGGAGACGGAAAGCTGACGGTGAAAAGCAATGCGAAAAACGGCATTAAAACCGGCAAAAATTCCAGCCTTGTGACCAGCGGCGAAACGGAAGTGGAAATTACCGCCGCCAAGGACGGGATCCGTTCCGAAGGAGACGTTGCGATCAAAAACACGAAGGTCACAATTGAAGCCGGTGAAGTCGGCGTGCATGCCGATGATATTCTGACAATCGGAGACGAAAACGGCAGCGCTCCGGAAGTGACCGTTGACAAATGCCGGGAAGGGCTGGAGGCCAACGTAGTTAATATCGAATCCGGCACAGTGGAGATTCATTCTTCCGAAGACGCGATCGATACCGAAACAAACGAAGCCGCCGCGAATCCCCCGGAGGCGTCCGTCAATATGACCGGCGGTGAGCTGATTATTGAAGCGGGCGGCAGCGCCATTGACTCCGACGGAAACATCAACCTGATCGAAGGTTCCGCGGAATTCGATACGGAAGGAAAATGTGTGGATTTCGCCGATGACCTGTATGTTTCGGACGATTTTGAGATCGACTGCAATTGCGGGAATTCGGCAGAAGCAGCCGAAACGGAGTCGGAAGACGATACAGAAACAGAATCAGAATCAGACAACGAGTAGTCTGACCGAAGGGGACAGTCCCCTCCGCCCCCTGGTCCGAAGGGGACTGTCCCCTTCGGGCCCTGCTCTGTCCCTTTCGGACCAGGAATAAACAGAAGCGGTCGTCCATCTGGACGGCCGCTTCTGCGAAAGGGGGGTAGGGAAAACAATATGTGGTCCGGTTGCGTTTGCCGCCGAACCGGTCAGCCTTCAATCGAGATGTATTTCTTTTCTTCGACTTCCGGCTCTTTGACTTTCTTGGGAATGAACACCTGCAGGATGCCGTTTTCGAATTTCGCCTTAATATCCTCTTCGGTGATATTCTCGCCGACATAAAAGCTTCTGCTGCAGTTGCCGGTGAAGCGCTCGCGGCGGATGTATTTGCCTTCTTCGCTCTTTTCTTCTTTCTCAGTGGCCTTATAAGCGGTCAGAGTCAGATATCCGTCCTTGATCTCGCCTTTGATATCTTCTTTGGTGTATCCCGGAAGATCGATGTCCAGATGGAAGCCGTCTTCGGTTTC
>CADBNG010000022.1 GCA_902795985.1 uncultured Lachnospiraceae bacterium | reverse complement strand
GCTGTGGATTCTGCTGTGGATGCTGCCGCTGCGGATGCGGAAACCGCTTTGCTGCCTTCTGAGGAAGCGGACGGCGAACTGCTCTGTCCGCATGCGCAGAGCGCGAAAACCATGATAAGCACCAATGTAAGGGAAAGTATCTTTTTCATTTTCTCCTCCGAAATATAATCAAATTTTGATGTTGCTTTTCTATAATACCACATCAGTGTGGCAAAGCAACTGTTTTTTGCTGTCAAAGATGCCGCAAAAAACTTGAAATCGGCAGTTTCTCCCCTTATTATGGATATGTTGTTTTTGAAATCACCCCTTCGGAATGCGCTCGGGAAAATGCGGAATCGTATCCTTTCAAAATTCACAGGAAAACAGCTGCTGATCGCTGCCGCCGTCATCGCGGCGGTAATCATTGCCCTGATTTTCTTGCTTCACGGGCAGTCCCGAAAGGATAACCCCTCCGCGTCACAGTCCGAGATTTCCCGGGCCGTAGAACGTCTGACCGCCATGGAAAACCAGTCCATTGCGGATGTCCGGGCGAAAATCGACGCCGCATCCGCCCTTTCAAAGGCTTCCGCGCAGGATTCTTCCATAGAAGGCACGGAAACGGACGCAGAAACCGTTTCGGAAGAAGGAAACGGCAGCGATGTCGCTTCTCCGGAAAACAGTGACGAATCCGCCCCGGCCGAAGAACCGGCCCCGGAAGGAAGCTTTGCCGCTCTTTTCGCGGATTCCGTGATCATGGGGGACTCCATTGTTTACGACCTGGGCGTCTACCAGTTTCTGAACCCCAGCAGCGTAATCGGGGAAAACGGCGCCAGCCTCGAATTTCTGGACGACGCCATCCAGACCGCCGCTTCTTTAGCGCCGCGGAACATTTTCCTTTATTACGGATTCAACGATATCGGCCATGTTGGCGATGATTACGAGAGCTTCCGCTGGCTTTACGAACAGCTTATTCTCCGGCTGCAGGAGGCCGTTCCGGGGGTACAGATCTATGCCAACCTGCTCTTCACCCCCCGGGATCTCGAAACGCTGCAGAACGCCTGGTACTCCGATATTTCTCCCTACAATGAAATCATTGCCGGTGTCTGCGCCGAACACGGTGTGACCGTTCTTGATAACAGCGGCCTCCCGATCAGCGATTACTACTACGAAGACGGATATCATGTAATGTATGACTTCTATCCCTACTGGCTGGAAGCCATGGCAAGGGGGGCCGGATGGATCGAATAATCAGACGAATCACACTGGCGCTTCTCGCCCTGTTTGTCGTCCTGGTCTTTGCCTTTCAGTCCGGGAGCAGCCGTCCGTTCAATGAAGTCCGCTCTTCCGTGGAAAACGCGGTGGACACTTCCCGTCTTCAGGACTCCGGCGCCGCCGCCCTGAAACGGTATTATAATCTCGATGCCGCCGATTATGACGGCGTAATGCTGTATACCTCGGTTCATCCGATGTCCGCGGAGGAACTTCTCTTAATCCACGCCGCGTCAGACGGACAGATCGCCGGTCTGGAAGAAGCCCTGCAGGGCCGCCTGGCCGACAAAAAAGCCGAATTCGGCACCTATGCGCCGGAACAGACGGCGCTGGTGGAAAATGCCGTCCTCCTCATCCGGGGCCGGTATGTGTTTCTTGCTGTTTCCGCCGATGCGGACCGGTACCGCAAGGCGTTCACGGACGGACTGTAAAGGAGGGCGGAAATGGTATTCTCAAGCATGACATTTCTGATCGTCTTCCTTCCCCTGACGCTGGTGGTGTATCACCTGATCCCGAAACAGTGGAAGAACCTGACGCTCCTTGTCGCCAGTCTGATTTTCTATGCCTGGGGTGAGCCGGTTTACATTATCCTGATGCTGCTCTCCATCCTGTACAGCTTTCTGGCGGGAAAGGAAATTGCGCGCAGAAAGCTGCTGGGGCTTCCTGTCCGGAATTACCTGATCTTTTCGGTCGGGGTCCATGTGGCCCTGCTGGCGGTCTTCAAATACAGCGGACTGTTCTTCTCCACCGTAAACTCCCTGCTGCCGACGCCGGTGTTCTTTGCCGAAATCGGCCTGCCCATCGGTATTTCCTTCTATACCTTCCAGATTATTTCCTACCTGATCGACGTAAGCAGGGGAACAGCGCCGGCTCAGAAACGTTTTGTCAGCTACGCGCTGTATATTTCCATGTTTCCCCAGCTGATCGCCGGACCGATTGTCCGTTACGAAGATATCGAATTCCAGCTGGAAAACCGGACGGTGGACCCGGTTCTTTTCGGCCGCGGCGCGCGGATGTTCATCTTCGGCCTGGCGAAAAAAGCCATCCTGGCCAACGGCATCGGGGAAATCCACAAGACCGTTGCCGGGCAGGTCACGGCCGGGGAACCGACGGCGGTTCTTACGGCATGGATCGGCGCCGCCGCCTTTGCCCTTCAGATCTATTTTGACTTCAGCGGCTACTCCGATATGGCCATCGGTCTGGGAAGGATGTTCGGATTTGAACTGAAAAAGAACTTCGACCATCCCTTCATCTCCACCTCCGTCACGGAATTCTGGCGACGGTGGCACATTTCCCTGGGCACCTGGTTCCGGGAATACGTCTACATCCCGCTGGGCGGAAACCGCCGGGGAAGGAAACGCCAGATCCTGAATCTGCTGATTGTCTGGGGTCTTACCGGTCTCTGGCACGGAGCCGCGTGGAACTTCCTGTTTTGGGGACTGTATTTCGGCCTGCTGCTGATCGGCGAACGCTTTCTCTGGGGAAAGTTTCTTGAGCGCCTGCCCCTGGTCGTCCGGCATCTGTACACTTTACTGGTTCTCCAGTTCAGCTGGCCGCTGTTCTTCAGCGGCGGCCTCGGGGAAGCCCTTCATTATCTTGCCGTGATGTTCGGCGCCGGCGGCGCGGGACTGCTGGCGAAGCAGGGCTTTAACCTGCTGGTCTCCCACTGGCTCCTCTGGGCCGCGGGAATCCTGTGCAGCACCCGGACGGTTTCTTCCTTCCTGAAAACCGAAGGATTTGCCGGTCCGGCCCGTTCCCGCATCCTGAATATCGTATGCGTTTTCCTTTTCCTGCTGTCAGTCGCGTGCCTGATCACAGGAAGCTTTAACCCGTTTTTATACTTCCGGTTCTGAGCACCGGTCAGCCGCTCCTCCCGCCCGTCAGGCCGGAGGAAGAAAACAGATGGTTCCGCCATGAAACGAGCAAGAAGAAAAGAGATCAAACAGAAATCCGACCGCGCTCTCGGCTATGTATTCGCCGGGCTGCTCCTGCTGTTCGTGATCGCTCATATCGTCCTTCCGGACCGGAGTCTTTCCGAAGAAGAGAACCGTTCCCTGGCCCGGCGGCCGGCGGTTTCCGCTTCCCGTCTGATGAACGGGACCTTTATGACCCAGACCGAAAACTATTTAAGCGACCAGTTTCCTGCCCGCAGTCTCTGGCGGCGGTTCACCGTTCTGTTTGACCGGATCGGCGGAAGCCGGGAGGAAAACGGGGTCCTTCTCGGCAAGGGCGGCCAGCTGATGGAGGTACCTGCGGAAGAAGACGCGATCCGTCTTGCCGCATCCATTGACGGAATTCATTCCTTTGTCCGGGACAATCCGTCCGTCAGAACATCTGTGATCATCGTGCCGGATGCGGCCGTTATCTACCCGGAGAAGCTGCCTGCCCTGGCCGACATTCCGGATCAGCAGGAACAGATCCGGAAGATTTATTCCCTTCTGGATCCCGCCATCCATGCTGTGGATGCCGAAGGCATTCTTCGCGCTCATGCGGACGAAAAAATCTATTATGAAACAGACCACCACTGGACCACGTCCGCCGCGTTTTATGTCGCAACGGATTACGCTTCCGGTGCCGGCCTTCTGCCCGCGGCAGGTTCCCCCGGAACCATGATGACCGTGACGGAGCATTACAACGGATCCCTTTCTTCCCTCAGCGGATTCCGGCCGTCGGCACAGGAATCCATCCAGGTCTGGTTCCCGGACTCTGAGGAAACGGTCCTGGTCTCCTATGTCGAAGAACAGGAGATCCGCACCTCCCTTTACGATACTTCCTGGCTGGACGCAAAGGACAAATACAGCCTGTTTCTCGGCGGCAACCACCCGCTGATCAATATTTCCACCGCGCGGGGGACCGGAAGATCCCTTCTTCTTGTAAAGGATTCCTTCGCGAACTGTTTCGTTCCTTTCCTGACCCCGCTGTTCGACCGGATCGTCATCGTCGATCCCCGGTACTATACCGGATCGATACGGGACGTGCTCCG
>CADBNG010000021.1 GCA_902795985.1 uncultured Lachnospiraceae bacterium | reverse complement strand
CGTTACTGTCACGTAATGATTGGCAAATCTTTTTCCATGAAATCAGCTTATCGTTTTTCCCTGCAGGCGGAAAAGTCCCGGCTTTCCAGCCAGGGCTTTTCCGTTCATTCCTGTACGTCATTCTTCCGGCAAAAGAAAGGACGTGCCTTTACAAGAAGATTCCTCTCAATAGTCAGAACCCCGCTCTGTCTTCCGTTATTTCTCTTTCCGGTGCTTTTTCCCGTGCCGCTTGGCGTAATCTTCCCGGATCCCTCCGAACAGTTCATCCCGGTCGTATTCCGCGCTCATGGCGGCTGCGCTGGGTGCCATCCGGGCAGAGGTAACCGCCTGCGACATCGCCTGATAATTCAGTCTCTGCCCGCGGCTGTCATTTTCGAAGGTTACGGCGCGGCTCCTGTGAATCCCGAACCGGCCGGCCTCCGCCACAGCATCAATGTTCGCGCCCAGGAACATGAACTCCCATCCGTTCTCTTCCTTCTCACGGGTAATCATCCGGCGGACGTCCGCGTAACTGTATGTCCGGCTGGCGTTTTCCATCCCGTCCGTTGTGATTATAAAAAGCGTCTTTTCCGGCCGGTCTTCTTCCCGGGCGTATTTGTGAACCATCGCAATGTGATGGATCGCGCCTCCGACCGCGTCCAGCAGTGCCGTACTGCCGCGGACAAAATACTGCCGGTCGGTCATGGGCTCCACCTTCCCGATCGGGATCCGGTCGTAAAGGACTTCGTCCACATGATCAAAAAGAACGACCGAAACCAGTACTTCTCCCTCCCCGTTTCTCTGCTGCTCGATCATGCTGTTGAAGCCGCCGATGGTGTCGTTCTCCAGGCCTCCCATCGACCCGCTGCGATCCAGAATCATGACCAGTTCCGTTAATCCTTTTTTCATGGCATTGCCCTCCTTGTCTTTGTTTGAGACAAGGATAACGCGGCCTTCGCGCGGCCGGGTCGCCTGCAAAGCGACAATTGCTGCGCCGGATTCTTTTAAATACCGGCTTCAGGCCGGTGAAGCGCCATATGCGGATATACCTCCTGTCCGGTACTGTTTCCGGAAATGCGGCATTATATCAAGTTTCGAATAAGTAACGAAAAAAACAGAATAATCGACAGGGCATTCCGTATAGTATGATAAGAAAAGAAAAAGATTCCTCCAGAGGAACCGGAAAGGACAGCCGCGCATGAACGTCAAATGCTTCCGGTCGGAAACCGGCGGGACTGTGATCCTGACAAAAAACTTCGGTGTGGAAACCTGCATATTTTTCCCGGACAGTTCTGCAAAAAACAGAAATCCAGGGCAGATCCGCACAGCCGTGACCTCCGTGGAGACCGCCGAGACCTTCGCGGAAATCCTTCCGGAGCCTCAGCTGGAGCACTACCTTTATCTGATCCCGGATCCGAAAGCATTCCTCTTTGATCCGCCGGAGCAAACCCCGCCGCCGGTCTCTTCCGGTTCCGTGACGGTACGGGCCAGCATTCAGACCCGGGAAAACCATCTTGGCCGCATTAATGCCCGGATACCGGTTTTTGAAAAACTGACCGTCAGCGCAGACAACTCCGGGATCTGCGGATATCTCAAGCCCGAAGCCTTGCGCGGACAGCCAACGGCCCTGGATGCCCTGATCGAAATGCACCGTTCCATTTACGGGCAGGCCTTCGAAAAGGATCCTTCCGCCTGGCTGAACGTGGCGGAAAACGGCATCATGACCCGTGTCTTCGGAATCGACGGCACCCATATCATGTTCCATGTCAATAACGGCTATGCCTTTTATAAAGACCGGCCGGATACGGCCAGCCGCGTGCATGACACCGTCATTTCCGACGGCGATGAGCTTCGGTTTTTCCGGATTTTCGGCGGAATGTACGGAATGGACAATTCCTATCTCGCCTTCGACCGAACAGAATACAACCCGGATGAAAAAGGCGGTATTTCCCTTTCCATCCGTCGAAAATACGCATTGAACGGAATGTTCATTCAGGAAAAGTGGAAATGGGAACCCGCTGAGAATGCCGTGGTCTGCATTCTGGATGCGCAGGATCACATCCGGCACGCTGAAATGACAGACCCACAGGGTACGGCATGTTTTTCCGGCGAGGAACTCTCAAAGCTGCCCCCCGGCAGCTACTCTCTGACCGTCATCGAATATGAGGATCCCCGTTTCGGCTGCCGTACTTTTATTGCCCCCTATGCCCGTCTGACGCTTCCGCTCCGAACACAATCGGCAGCCTTGAGCACCCCCGTCATCCGCTGAAAGGAGTTCTTTATGCCTGATACCCTGCAAAATATTCCTTATCATATTGAACAGTACGAAGCCACGGTTTCCGTAGAGGACTACGTCCGGGACTGTGTTGACGTGGCCTATTTCCAGGGGCTGTGCAAAAGCTGTCCCCGATTCCAGAACACATGGTCCTGCCCCACGTTTGACTTCGATGCACTGGAATACTGGAACCGGTATTCCGTTCTGCGCATCATCGGGCGCAAAGTCGTTCTTCCGCCGGAAATCACGCAGAAAAGCTGGTCTGTCCGTGAAATCGAGGCCATGCGGGATCAGACTCTATGGCGGGAAAAGCGCCGGCTGACAGAGGATCTGTTTGAACTGGAACGGGAAGTGCCCGGCAGCGTCCATGTCAGCGCCGGATACTGCCTGCTCTGCGGTGACGGCTGCTGCGAACGCAGCAAAGGCCTGCCCTGCCGGAATCCGGACCGTCTCCGGTATTCCATCGAATCTCTGGGCGGCAACGTCACAAAAACCGCCGCTTACATCGGACAGGAACTGGACTGGACAGCGCCCGACAAAATGCCTCATCATTTTCTGCTGGTCTGCGGACTGCTGTATAACTGAAGGGGCAAATACCTGTTTTTCATTTTCTCTCTCTATAGGAACTGCCGTAACATCCATCCGATGCTGCGGCAGTTTTTCGTTTCTATCCGTTTTTTTAATAACAGCCCTTTCCGGGGCCCGCCGGTTTAATGCCCGAGGAGAAGCTGGTCATATTCGAAAAGAATGGCATTCACCGTAAAAAGATCGTAGATCCGCTGTTCGATGCAGTAACGGATAATCAGGTCAAATAGGCTTGCGTCGGAAAGGGCGATCCCGGCGCGGCCTACCAGGTCCGTCGTCTCCTCCAGATTGAGCTGCAGCGCCATGGCAAGGGCCAGAGCCGTCTGCTTTTTGGGCAGATACGCCGAACTGCTGCGGATCTTGGAAAAAAGACGGCGGTCCAGGTTCGCTTTTTTATAGACTTCCGCATCCGTCAGCCCGCGCTCATCAATCAGGCGGAAAAGCCGGTCGCGGAAGCTTTCCCCAACCTGCTCTTTCAGATTGGGAATGGATTGCTTCCGATGCTCTTTCCGTTCGGAAGGTTTCGGCGACGGCGCCGGTGCGGCAGCTGCCGCTTTCGGATAGTAGGACTTCTGAAATACACGGGGCTTTTTTTCGGAAGTACGGGAAGCCCCCTTCGGCGGCGGCGAAGCGCTTTGGGCCGGAGCCGCTTCAAAAGACTCCTTTTCCGTTTGGAAAAAGCCCGCCGGCGCATTCTGCTGCCGGTCTTCTGCTGCGTCTTCCGCCTGTCCGATCCCGAAAAAATCGGCAGAATACGTTTCCGAAAGATCCGGCAGTTCTTCCGTCCTTTGTCCCGGAATTTCCTCCTGAGCCGCCGGAAGACCCTCGCCGGCGTACGGCAGCAGCTCTTCCTCCCGCATCTGAAGCGCTGCTTCGTTTTTCTCCGCCCGTCCATCCTCCTGCGGTTCTGCCGCGCCGCGGGAGCTGCGGATATAGGTCCGGACATCCTCCGCCAGTTCTTTTGAAAGCTCATAGGCTCTCCGGTCGTAGATCACCAGCGTGACGTCCATTTCCGAATCCTGCAGGAATTTCCGGATCTCGGAAAGGGCAATCTTCAATGCTGTCTCCTTCGGAAAACGATAGCTTCCCGCGGAAATCAGCGGAAAGGCAATTCCGGAGAGACCCAGCTGTTCCGCCATCAGCAGGCATTTCCGGTAGCAGGACGCCAGCATTTCCCGTTCCCCGTGGTTTCCGCCCTTCCAGGCCGGTCCGACGGTGTGCAGGATTTTCTTTGCCGGGAGGCCGTAAGCCCGGGTCACCGCCACTTCCCCTACCGCCAGACGACCTATTTTTTTCCGCGCCTTCAGAAGCCGTTCTTCTCCTGCGGCAGAATAGATTGCGGCATCCGTTCCCCGGCCATAGGTTGGCGCCGGGTTGGCGGTATTGACGATCGCGTCGGTTTTTATTTGTGTAATATCGCCCTTAATGATCTGAAAAGGCATGGTTCTCCTTTCGGCAGCCGACGGCTCCTGTCAGTCAATCGGAACTCCGTATAGCCGGTGCAGCTTTCGCTCTCATGTTTCTGTCCCATCACATCTGATGCCGTACAACAGCATACTCATCGCCGTTTCTCCAGAACGGGCAGCGTTTGTACTGCCCCTGCATCAGGCGGCCGTAATCGTCCTCATCCATGTCTGCGGAACAGATGTATTCTTCATATTCTTCGTCATACTCGTAGTATGCGCAGCTCTCGCATTCCATTCCCGATTCATTCCTCCAACCCGTTCAAAGCGGGACACCGCCCGATTTCCCAAAAGCGGTTCTGACCCGCATATCGATGCGGCCCGTTTATCCGTAAATCTATTTTACATGCCTTCGGCAGGATTTCCAATATTTCCGGACGAATTCCCTCTTCCTTCCGTACACGCCAAAAAACACTTTCCACAACTGCCCTCTTCTGTTATTCTCAAGTCAGAGAACCCATCGGATGTGTCAGCACTGCGGGAGGGTATGCAGTATGAATCCGAAACGAAATCCGGCGGCATTGATTCTCCTTGCCGCAGCCATCCTTACATTACTCCTGTTTTCAGCCTGCGGCAGCACTCCTGCCGGCGATGCAAAACCGGATTCCGCTGCAGAGGTTCAGCAACCCGCGGAACCGGCCGGATCTTCGTCTTCTGCGACCGCCGAAGATCCGTCTTCGGGATCGGACGTCTCCTCCGCCCTGATATCCGACGCTTCCGCGTCTTCCGGATCGGACG
>CADBNG010000020.1 GCA_902795985.1 uncultured Lachnospiraceae bacterium | reverse complement strand
GTCTGGTAATTCAGCATGACGTCGTCGCTCGCGGGGATGCCGATCACGTAATTGCATCCGGCCGCGGACAGCAGCAGCGTCAGGTTTTCAATATCGTTCTGGTCCGCCATCATATGATTGGTGTAGCAGCAGTCACAGCCCATCGGGATTCCGGTCAGCTTGCCCATAAAATGATCTTCCAGCCCCGCGCGGATCACCTGCCGGCTGTCGTACAGGTATTCCGGCCCGATAAAGCCCACGACGGTATTGACCATGAACGGGGAGAAGTTTCTGGCATAGCCGTAGCAGCGGGCCTCCATGGTGACCTGGTCCGCTCCGTTGTTCGCCTCCGAACTCAGCTCCGAGCCCTGCCCCGTTTCAAAATACAGGACATTCGGTCCGGTGCCGTGGCCGACGGTTTTCATCAGGTCCCAGGCCTCCCGGATCGTACCGGTATCAAAGCCGAAGGCTTCGTTTCCCTTCTGGGAACCGGCAATACTCTGGAAAATGCAGTCGGTCGCCGCGCCTTTTTTCACCGCTTCGATCTGGGAGGTGACATGCCCGAGCACGCAGGTCTGCGTCGGGATATCATACCGGTACTTCAGTTCGCTTAACGCGTCCATGCAGCGGGCGATATTATCCGCCGTATCGTTCACCGGGTTCAGGCCGATCAGCGCGTCGCCGACCCCGTACGAAAGGCCTTCCATCGCCGAAGCCATGATTCCTTCCACATTATCTGTCGGATGATTCGGCTGCAGGCGGGTGGAAAGGGTTCCCCTTAACCCGATTGTGGTGTTGCAGTGGGCGGAGATCCGGATTTTGTTGCAGGCATAGATCAGGTCCAGATTGCTCATGATCTTGGCGACAGCGGCAACCATCTCCGCCGTGAGGCCGCGGCTGATCCGTTTAATGTCTTCTTCGGAGGTATCGTAACTCAGGATCCATTCCCGCAGTTCCGCCACCGACCAGTTTTTAATCTGTTCATAAACGGTCCGGTTCAGGCCGTCGATATTCAGCCTTGTGACTTCATCCTCGTCATAAGGCACTGCCGGATTGTTGTACAGATCGCTCAGCAGAACGTTGGAAAGGACTTCTTTTGCCGCAATCCGCTGCAGCGCGTTTTCCGCCGCGATTCCCGCCAGGATATCTCCGGATTTTTCTTCATTGGCCTTGTTCATGACGTCTTTCAGGTCCGAAAAACGATGAATCTCGCCGGCCAGCTTTGTCTTCAGTCTCATGGCTGTTTCCTCACTGCAGTCATCCCACGACCAGTGTTTTTACCACGGCGGGTACCGCGGCGCCGTTCATGATCGGACTGCCCAGATCCACATAATCGCCTTCCCGGATTCCGATGCCGTCCACGCAGATCAGCTCCCGTTTCGGAAGCCGGATCCGGATGGCCTGTCCCAGGGATTTCGCCATATCCTCCTCGATAATCAGGAGGATCGGCATGTTTTCCAGTTCCGGAACGGTGTAGACACTGCACACCCGCTCCGCCATTTCTTTTATTTCCTTAAACGACGGCGCTTTCCATCCGGTCCATCCCAGTGCCGGAGCAGAATGGTCCGACGCGTTGGAAAACCAGATCAGCCGTTCTGCTATATAGCGGTCGTCCCCGTTTCTCCAGCGGCTCACTTCTTCGTCCGTAAGCCTCAGTACCGGCACGTTTCTCTGCGGCAGGAGGGAGGGCGTATAAGTGATCGTTGAACCGCTGATTGTTACCAGGTGCACTCCGGCGCCCACAACGGTTGCCCGGAGCATTTCCCTGGAATGCCCGACCTTCGCCTCCCGGAACCACCGGCTTACTGCAATCGACCGTCCGAGAAGAACCCCGATATCTCCGAAAGGATAATCCTCCCGGTTCTCCGCAAACACGCAGGCCGCCACTCCTCCGGAAAGAAAGAGGGCCGTCCCTGCCGGAACCCCGGCGATCTCTCCTGCGCCTTTTGTCCGGATATCCTGCAGAAGGGAATCTCCTGCGGGATCAAAAATCTGCCGGAAAATCAGATCCGTCATCCGGTCCGTCAGGCTCATCAGCCGGGCCGTATCCGCCGGGCCGCCGGCTTCCAGATTCAGATTCATGTCCCGGGCGATTCTGGCGGCGGAAGGACTGATATAGGTGATCTTCCCCTGTTCGGTACGCACCTGGCGTCCGCCGATGTCGAGGCAGGTGCAGGAAATCACTTTTCCGCTGTCGAATACGGCAATATTCGTCGTGCCTCCGCCGATGTCCGCATTGACCGCCAGGCACCGGTTTTCCTTTGAATACGCGCAGGCTCCCGAGCCTTTCCCGGCAATGATCGATTCCAGATCCGGGCCGGCGGTGGCTACCACAAACTGTCCGGCCAGAGAGGAAAGCCGGTGCAGGATGATCTCCGCGTTCTGCTTGCGCGCGGCCTCCCCGGTAATGATCACGGCTCCCGTTGCCACGTTTTCCGGCGTCAGGCCCGCCGCTTCATACTCTTTCTGAAGAATTTCATAAAGGCCGTCGGCATCGATATCCGTTTCATTCCGGAACGGGGTGAAATATACCCGGCTCCGGTAAATAATTTCCTTACTGGTAATATGGATGCGCGGGACGGCAAACGCCGACGCCTGGTTTTCAATCACCAGACGGCTGCCCACCAGCTGGGTGGTGGTGGTGCCGATATCAATTCCCACGCTCAGGATTTCCATATTTGCTCCGGATATACTGTCCGTTTCCGGCCGGTGCCAGGTGTTACTGTTATCTCTTCCGATAAAAAAACAGAGCCAAAAAAGCAGTTCATTTCTGCTTTCCATGGCTCTGTTGCCATCCCTGCTGCCCTGTTGCAGCATGGAGATTATCTGATTTTAATTCCGTTTACGGAACGTCCGGATGCCTATACCGTGAAATCGATTCGGGCCCGGACTCCGCCGGTTCCGTCCACACCGGAACTGAGGCTGAAGACCCCTTTGATCTTATCCCGGACGATGGCCTCCACGATGTTCAGTCCCAGGGAACTCCGCTTTTGGATATCCCCTTCAAAACCCACGCCGTCATCCTGTACAATAATGCTCCGGTAAGGCGGATTTTCCAGAAGCAGGACTTCAATTCTTCCGTTTTTCCTTCCCGGGAACGCGTGCCTTGCGCTGTTCGTCAGCAGCTCATTGACGGCCAGGACCAGCGCGCCGGCCAGGCCCGCCGGAACAACCATATCGCTGCCGGATACGGAGAATTCCACGCGGCATCCTTCGGTGGGAAGACAGGTGCGGACACATTCGACCACCCGGTCCAGAAGCATTTTCACTTCAACGCCGGAACCTGCCCCAAGTGAGCTTAACATATCATGAAACGAAGCAACCGTCAATATTCGCGCCACATTCCGGTTCAGAACATCCTCCGCCTCCGGACTGCCGCACCGCCGCGCCTCCATGCTCATCATGCTGGAAATCATCTGCAGGTTGTTTTTGATCCGGTGGTTCATTTCCCGGAGCTGCAGGGCAAGATACCGGCTTTCCTGCTCCTCGGGTACGGCCGGCTCGCCCATGCTGGCAATCGTTTCCCGAAGCCTGCGGTTTGTCCGGGTCACTTCCTTCAGCTTGCGGTTCCGGTCCAGCTGTTCCTGAATACTGTTTTCCTTTACCAGGACGGCCACCAGTTTTCCGTTTTCCCCGAAAAGAGGGACGGCATTTTGCTGGACCGGCACGTTTTCCTGGGTCAGGGCCCGCAGCTCCCGGCAGGGTTCTTTGCTCTGGAAGGCTTTAAAAACACCGGGCTCATTCTCCGGAAAAGCCAGTTTGCCCACCACGTCCTCCCGGTACAGGGATAATCCGTCGGTTCTGCGGGCTTCCGCGACCACGATGGCGCTGTTTTTATCCCTGCACAGACAATCCAGGAAAACGTCGGCTTCTCCCAGTTCCGCGATGGAAGACAGACCGATGGCGAAATCCCGGACGAACCGTCGTTCTTCCGGGGTCAGGTCGGTATATTCCGCGCAAAGGGACAGGACGTCTTCCTGCATGAAT
>CADBNG010000019.1 GCA_902795985.1 uncultured Lachnospiraceae bacterium | reverse complement strand
TATTCCGGTTCGATTTCTCCTCCCGGGAAGCCCGCCTCCGCAAGAAGGGCCCGGCGCTCCAGCGCCAGTTCTTCCAGAGCGTCCTCCACGGGTGTCTCGGCTTCCATCCCGAGGCGTCCCCGGAGCTTTTTCATGTTCAGATCGACAACTTCCTCATCGATCTGGGCAAGACGCGGGAACCGGTCATAGGCGCGGTCCAGCTTCGCCTGCATCGCACGGATGCGGGCTGCCCGTTTCGCGTCGTATATGCGCTGAATCGCGTCAAACTGCTGATTGGTCAGAGCCATTCTTATTCCTTGGCTTTGCGCGCCAGTTCCTTCATGTCGTAATTGTGCTGTTCAAAATCGAGAAACGCGTTCTTCTTCGCGTTTTTGGAACGGGTCGTCGTTTCCGCATCCGATGCGCCGCTCTTTTTCAGCTTTGAATGGGCCTGGGCCTGTTCCACCGTGCGGATCCCCTCCGCGTGCCAGGCAAGCGCCACGGTCTTGGGGTAATTCATGTTTTTGGCTCCGTGGGTCACACTGTACTCCAGGAGATAATCACACAGATCCGCTGAAAAACCCAGTTTGTCATGAAAATACAGAAGATCCGCGGCTTCGGAAGCAGTGATCGGGCGTCCGAAATAGGATTCCGCAAGAAAGATTATCTTCTGGGCTTCCTTATCCTCTTTCTTCAGCTGACGGACCCGTTCCGTCGGCAGACGGTGCCGTTCTTTGGCCCGGGCAGCCTTTGCCGGAGGACAGATCCGGATTCCCGCGAGACGCTCTTCGGAATAAAACAGTTCCAGAAGCCCTTCTTCTTCCCAGTATTTCAGGGACTTCATAACCCGGCGTTCGCTCAGGTCCAGGCCTTCACAGAGGGCGGATACTTCAAAAGAGCCCTTGTCCGCCCCGGCCTTACGGAGAAGATAAAGATACACCTTCACATGCTCCCCGTCCGCTCCGGCAAGATAGGCATCCAGAAAGGAATTCGGAACCATCGTGTATTCCGAAATCCCGCTTTTATCGATGGAAATCATTTTGGGCCTCCAGCAGGATGTCGCCGACCTTGTAGGCTTCCCCCGCCCCCATGGTGATCAGGAGATCCTCCGGGCCGATCTGCAGGGACAGATACTGGGCAACCGTGGCAAAGTCGGGCATATATTCGCTTTCTTTTCCCAGTTCCACAATCCGTCTGACGATATCCTCCGAGGAAACGCCGACGGTATTGACTTCTCTCGCGGCGTAAATATCCGTCAGGATCACTTCATCGGCCAGCGACAGGGCGCCGGCAAAATCATCCAGAAACGCTTCGGTCCGGGTATAGGTATGGGGCTGGAATACGCACCAGATTTTCCGGTGCGGACAGGCCAGGGCCGTCTCCAGACAGGCCCGGATCTCCGTCGGGTGATGCGCGTAGTCATCGATGACTTTGCACCCGTTGTACATGCCCTTCAGCTGGAAGCGGCGGTCCGCTCCTCCAAAAGATGCCAGCCCTTCCTGTATATCCGAAAAATCGATTCCCAGCGACAGGGCACAGGCCGCTGCGGCCAGAGCATTGTCGATATTATGCTTTCCGGGGACCTGCAGCCGGATGGTTCCGAGGTCGGATCCCTTGTAAATGCAGGTGAAGCTCCCCTTCGCGTTTTCATCAAAAAGGACGTCCTTTGCCGTCACGTCCGCACCCGGATCCGTGCCGAAGGTCAGAACACGGCATTTCAGATCCCGGTAGAAATATTCCGCATCCGGAATGTTTCCGTGAATGACCAGCACGCCGTCCTCCGGAAGCCGTCCGGCAAATTTCCGGAAGGATGCCCGGACATTTTCCAGCGTTCCGAAATAATCCAGATGGTCGGCCTCCACATTCAGTATCAAGGCATGGGTCGGATAGAAATCCAGAAAGCTGTCGGTGTATTCGCAGGCTTCGGTAATGAAGAAGTCGGATCGTCCCACACGGATGTTTCCGCCGATGCTCTGCAGCATTCCGCCCACCGAAACGGTCGGATCTTTCTCCGCGTGAAGAAGGATCTCCGTCAGCATGGAGGTCGTCGTCGTCTTTCCGTGCGTACCCGATACGGCAATCGCCGTCCTGTAGTTCCGCATCAGGACACCGAGCATCTGCGCCCGCGTCATCATGGGAATATTCCGGCGGACCGCTTCCGCATATTCCGGATTATCCGGATGGATTGCCGCGGTATAAACAACAAGATCGCAGTCCGCGGGAATATTCTCCGCGCACTGCCCTATAAAGATTTTCGCTCCGCCCTCTTCCAGGCGGCGGGTCAGTTCACTGGCCTGATTATCGCTTCCGGTCACAGTAAAACCGCGGTTCTGAACCACTTCCGCCAGACCGCTCATACTGATCCCGCCGATCCCGATAAAATGAATGCGGACCGGGCGGTTAAAGTCTAATTCAAACATAAAAAACCCCGTATAGATTAATGCATTGGTATTATACACAAGGGGCCCTGATAATTCAAGGAAAACAACAGGGTCCGGGCCGAAAGCTTTCCCGCCCGGCGCGGATTTTACTCTCCCACGAACAGCCTCACGATTTCCACGTCGTTCTTTGTCAGCCGGATTTCCTTTTCGATCACTTCTCCCGCGGGGGTAACCGCGCGGATCGTGAAGGAAGTCCCGGGAACCAGCGCCTTCTGATTCAGTCTTCTGCCAAATGCTTTCATGTCCGGATGCTCCTTCCGGAAAAGAGGATACTTTTCCTTCAGCCGGAACAGATTGATCGGGTTAAAGCCCATTTTGATCCTCCTCTTTCAGGATTCATTCCTTTTCCATCGCAGCTTCTGTTCCAAGAAGCCCGATCTCTTCCGCATGTTCTTTCATTCCGCTGATGCAGATCTGCGCCACGTCGCGGACCTCCATACCGAGCATTTCGCAGCCCTGGCGGATCAGTTCCCGGTCGCATTTGGCCGCAAACCTTTTGTCCTTATACTTTTTCATAAAACTTTTGACTTCCAGATCCGTAATCCCGTGAGGACGCATTCTGGCGCAGGCCTGGATAATACCGGTTAACTCATCCACGGTAAACAGGCTTTTTTCCATATTGGTTTCCGGCTTCACGTCCGTACAGATCCCGTAGCCGTGGCTCAAAATCGCGCGGACGTCTTCTTCCGGCACGCCGGCGGCAAGAAGCGGTTCCTTTGTATGCTGCAGATGTTCTTCCGGGTATTTTTCATAATCATAATCGTGAAGCATTCCGACAGCCTGCCAGTGCTCCTCGTCTTCCCCGAAATGCTTCGCCATGGCTCCCATGGAGTAACAGACATTTAATGCGTGAACGACCAGATGTTCTTCCGTAACCATGGTGGAATTCAGTTTTCTTGCTTCCTCAAGGGTCATTGTTTTCTCCTTTTACTGCTATTGTTTCAACCCGTCGTCAAGTCTCATTTTCGGAGCAGGCAATGCTCTGAAATATAATTATTGCATTGCGTAGACGGAAAATCAAGGCATCTGTTGCGGCCTGCTGTTTTTCGTTACCCGTTCCGCCTCTTCCTTTTTCGTTGCCACAGCCAGATCAAAGGGCCTGTACGTTCCAGGCGGCATCAGCCAAAGGAGCGTGAAGACCGCGCGAGTACGTCCGTAGTCGCTCTGGCTGAGGGACGAAGACATAGAGCGACTTGCCAATACAGCGGAACAGCCGCTGCCAGTACGAGTGAAGGGCTGAGCGGGACGACGCCTGACGCCGGG
>CADBNG010000018.1 GCA_902795985.1 uncultured Lachnospiraceae bacterium | reverse complement strand
TAAGTACTTTTCCGCCGGGACGCAGCACTCTCTTCCACTCAGAATAACATACGCAGGGATCTTCCAGATTCCAGGTGAGATTCCGGCTGAGAACAACGTCAAAGGTATTGTCCTCAAATTCCAGATGATCGGCATTCATTTCATGAAAACGGATGCGGTCCGCCAGCGGGCCCGCGTTCTGCCGGGCCTGCTTCAGCATCTCCGGCGTACAGTCCGCCGCATCCGGACGAAACCCCGCCCGGGCCAGTATAATGGAAAAATACCCCGGACCGCAGCCGATATCCAGAATACGTACGTCTCCCTTTCCCTTTTCCGGGAAGGCATCCATCATGGCGGACAGCCAGAGATCATCCTTTTTCTCTTTCAGTTCCTCCCGGTTCAGGCCGGAATAGCTTTCGGCTCTTCCCGTCCAGTAATGGATAATATCATCAGTCATTTGAAGCGGCATCTTTCACCTCTTTGCAAATACAGTGTCGTCAGTTTCTCTTTACCCGATCTCCGCATTCTCAATCAGGCATCGCGTATATTCATGCTCCGGTTTCTCAAAGATCCGGCCGGCCGGTCCTTCCTCCACACAGCATCCGCTTCGGAATACCATAATCCGGTCGCAGAATGCCCGGGCAATAACAATATCATGGGTTACAAACACAAGGGACAGCTCCTCGGCTTTTTTCAGTTCTTTCAAAAGCAGGATGACTCTTTTCTGCGTCGACACGTCCAGCGCGCTGGTGATCTCATCGCACAGCAGGATTTCAGCTCCGGAATAGAGCGCCCTCGCAATCGACATTCTCTGACACTGGCCCACCGATAATTCTCCGGGATGGCGCTGCAGAAGCTCCTCCGTTAAACCGGTTTTCAATAAAATCCCCTGCAGGTCTTTCGGATCCCTCGCAGGATTTACTTCGTGTATAGATGAAAGAAACGTCTGCCGCGGGTCAAAAGACCCTCTCGCGTCCTGGAAAATCATCTGGAGCTTTTTTCCGAAAACCGCCGGCCCGGCCCCGGTAACATCTTCCCCGGCAATAAGAATACGGCCGGAGTCCGGTTTTTCCAGTCCGCAAAGAACGGAAAGCAGTGTACTTTTCCCGCTCCCGCTCTCTCCGACGATTCCCAGGGTTTCCCCCCTGTTCAGCGTCAGATTTACGTCCGAGAGCGCTTCGATGCTGCGGTTCCGGCCCCTGTATCTCTTACAGATATTCCGTGCTTCGATTAATACAGCCGTTTCGCTCATGATTCCATCCTCAGGCTGTCCAGCAATAACCGGGTATACTCATGCTCCGGATTCTCAAAAATCTTTTCCGTCGCTGCGTATTCCACCAGCTTTCCCTGATACAGAATGCCCATCTGATCCGCCAGTCTTTTTCCCAGTCTCAAATCGTGAGTGACCAGAAGAATGGCGGTATTAAAAGCCCGGTTCAGCTTTTTCAGCTGTTCCCGAAGTGCTGCTGTACTGACGGTATCCAGCGCGCTGGTGGGCTCGTCGCAAAGCAGGCACACCGGACGAAGAAGCATGGCCGCTGCCACCGACATCCGCTGATTCATCCCGATGCTCAGCTCGTACGGGCAGCTTTTCAGGATTTTTTCCGGTTCCGGAAGACCCAGGGAAGTCAGCAGGGATACAATCTGTTCCCAGTCCATCGCCATGCCATGGCTGGCGAGTGTTTCCTTAATCTGGACGTCAAACCGCCTGATCGGATTAAACGCTCCCAGAGGTTCCTGCCTTACCAGGCCGATTCCCGTTCCCAGATGTTCGGCATAAAGCCCGCTGCCGCGGATCGGATTCCCCATAAAAGAAACGGACCCCTTTTCAATGCAGACCTCCGGAAACCGGAGAACGGCCTTCAGAAGCGTGGATTTTCCGCATCCGCTCTCACCTGCAATGCAGAGAATCTGTCCTTCCCGCAGCTCAAAAGAAATCCCGGAAAGAATCGTCTGCTCTCCGTAAGACACTGCCAGATCTTCGATTTTCAGTACCGTCTTTTTTTCCATTCACGGAATCCTACATCTGTACCTTTCCCGCGCGCGTCTCCCGGTAAGAGATCACACAATCTCCCAGAATATTGAAAGCGACAATGGTCAGAACCGTCGCGGCCGCCGGGAACAGCACTTCCCAGGGAGCAATCTGGATATAAGCCCGGGAACTGTTGATCATGGATCCCCATTCCGCCTGCGGAGGCACAACTCCCAGACCCAGGAAGGACAGTCCGGAGATCCCGATCATTGTTGTCCCGATCTGTGTCAGCGCATTCGTCAGCACCGACGGGAGGATGTTCGGCAGCACATGTTTTGCCATCAGATATAAACCACTGCGGCCGGACAGCCTTGCTGCCCGGATAAACGGCTGCTTCATCAGGCTTTTTGTATGGCTTCTTGCCAGCCGGGCAAAGCCGGTCCACATGGTTACGCCCAGAGCGATCAGGGCTGATCCCAGGCCGCCGCCCAGAATTCCGGCAACAGCAATGGCTACTACCATTTGAGGAAAGGCGAGGCCGATATCCACAATCCGCATCAGGCAGGCATCGGCAAAACGGCCGTACCATCCGCAGATCATTCCTAAAAACGTTCCGAACAGGAATGTCACCGCCACCAGTAAAAACGTCGCTGCTATCGTTGTTCTTGCCCCCATCAGAACCCGGGAAAAAACGCAGCGGCCGAGATCATCCGTTCCGAACCAGTACTCCGCGGACGGCGCCTGCCGGATCAGCGCTGATGACGTTGCATACGGATCATGCAGGCAGAGCTTTGGCGCCAGAAGCGCGATAACCACCAGTGCTCCGGCAAAAACAGCGGCAAGAATCAGCTGTTTTCTGGAGGCTGCTCGTATCTGCGGGAGAAGCCGTATTCTTTTGCTCTTTACGATATCGGCCATCATCCGTCCTCCTGCGTTCTCGGATCCAGTACGGCGCAGCTCAGGTCCGTGATCAGATTGATGACCATATAAACGGTTCCCATAATGAGAACAAATCCCAGTATCACAGGATAATCCCGGGCTGTAATCGCATCCATCGCCAGTTTTCCAAGGCCCGGCCAGCGGAAGATGGTTTCAATCACCACGCTGCCGCCTAAAAGAGTTCCGATCTGAAGTCCGGTAATCGTCAGGATATGTCCCAGAGAATTCCGGAGCACATTTCTGAACAGAATAAAGGATTCTTTCACGCCTCTCGCGCGCATCCCCGTCACATAGTCCTGGTTCAGTTCCAGCAAAAGCTCAGCCCGTATCTGACGGATAAACCGGCTGGAAACCGGGATGGCCAGCGACAACGCCGGAAGGAACAGACCGATCCAGCTTCCGTCCGCCACAACACTGAAAATGTTCAGCCTGATGCAAAGCAAATACATCAGAAGGACCGCCAGAAGGAAATTCGGCATGGAATTCCCGAAAAAGGTCAGAACGCGGATCAGCCGGTCCGCCATTCCGCCTTTTTTCCGTACGGAAATCACCGACAGCGGTATCGAAATCGCCAGGGCCAGAATCAGGCTCATAACCGACAGCTGTACCGTATTCCGGAAGCCCGCCGCCAGCTTCGGCGCGACCGGAAGGTCATCTTTAAAAGAAACTCCCCAGTCCCCCTGCAGGACTCCCCCCAGCCATTCGCCGTAACGGGTGAAGAACGGACGCAGAAGCCCCAGCCGTTCCCTCTCTGCCTGAAGCATTTCATTGGTCACCGCCACGCCATGGGAGGTCAGACGTTTCTCTGCCGGATCTCCCGGCGCCAGGACCATCAGTCCGAACACCAGGAAGCTCAGGATCAGAAGGATCGCTGCCAGGGAGGCTATTCTTTTCAGGATCATCTTCCGGATCATCTGGTTATTCCCGCTTTATCAACAGTTACGGCATAACCGTTTCCGTACTGATTCCGTAAAAATCAAACGGAAGCTGCTCCGCGTAACCGGAAACCCCCGGTTTCAGCACAGTGGTCTTATTAAACAGGCCGACGTAACCGAACGCGTTGTCATCAATGGCGATCTGAATTATTTCGTTGGCCAGCTGCGCCCGCTTCGCGCTGTCCGTTTCATAACGCAGCTGTTCGATTTTTTCCTGACAGGACGCGTCTTCAAATCCGCCAACGTTGAAATAGGCCCCGTCCGCCAGGGTGGAATCAATAAAGTATAAAGGATCTCCCGATTTGTCCGCGATCATGCAGTACAGCGCAATATCAAAGTCCGCTGTGGCAATATAGGTGGAATCCGGGTCTTCTTCTACTGTCAGGACGGAATCGATGCCGACTGCCGCCAGCTCCTCTTTCATCAGCACGGCAATCGTATCCAGCGAACGCGCCGCATAATACGCGATATTCAGTGTCAGCTTTTCATCGTTTTTCCGGTAAAAGCCGTCCGAACCCATTTCATAGCCATCCTGTTCCAGCAGCCGCTTTGCCTTATCCGGATCTGCCGCCGGTACCGTTACCTGCCCGTACGCCGTTTCCGTCGAAAACGGTCCGACCGCCGGGGAAACCGTGCCGCTCATGTAAGAAGCAATGCTCTCTTTATCTACAGTAAGGTTGACCGCCTGCCGCACAGCATCATCCATCCGGTTCTCATTCAGAATATAAAACTGCAGCCGCGCTCCGGGAACCTGAACCACGTTATATTTGTCCGGTTCGCTTCGATACACCTCCAGCGCCGCGGAAGAAACACTGTCATAACAGTCAATCTCCCCGCTCTGCATGGCCAGCAGCTTCGGATCGTCCTCCTGCATGTAATAGAAAACCGCTCCGTCAATCTGCGGTGTCCCGTTCCAGTAACGATCGTTTTTCGCCACGGTCACATCCCCTTCCGGAATGAATTCCTTCATCACAAACGGGCCGGTACAGACCGGGTTATGATCAAAATCTTCCGTCGCGTCCAGATCTATCATTCCCAGTTCCGGACTGGCCAGATCGTTTTTAAGTGTCGGATAAATCTCCGGTGTTGTAATTTTCAGCGTCGCATCATCCGCGGCTTTAATGGTAAACTCCCCAAGGAAAGCGAAACGTTCATTCACTTCCGCTGCCCGTTCCAGATTTCGCCGCGCCATTTCCGCCGTCAGCTTTGTCCCGTTGGAAAAAGCAGCCTTTTCATCCAGTGTAATCGTCCAGGTTTTATCCTCCAGCACGGCGTCCTTCGCAAGGCACGGCACCGCTGAGGATGTCTCATCGAGGCGGAACAGCGCTTCCGACAGGCCGTAAATCGACGTATACCAGCCGTAATACTCCTTATGCACGTCCAGACTGGGATAAGCAAAAGAAGCCGCTGCATGAAGAATCTTTTCTTCTGATTTTGCGTTTTCTTCCGCTGCCTGCTGTCCTTCCGCACTCTTTGCTGTTCCGGACGAACAGGCTGAAAGAACGAGAGCAAGGACAAGCAGCAGCATAATGATGAGTTTTTCTTTTTTCATACTGTCATCCTCCGAATTTCTTTGCCATTGCGAAATCCGTACCACTTCTCTCACGTCTTTGCGGAACCTGACATAAAAAAGGTACGCGATTCCATATATAGAATCGTGCACCTTCATGATACACTTCTCTCGTCTTACCCGAGTTTGTATAACAGATTATCCCAAAACCATACAGGCGCTTCAGCACCTTTCAGTGTTTTCATAAACACCGGAAATATCATATCATTCCGGCCTGCTGCGGTCAAGAAATATCGGTGCTTTCCCGCATCTTCCCGCTTCGCGGCTCAGATTTCCCTGCCCATCAGACAGGAACGTCCTTCCGTATCCGAATACTCCTCCTGCTCCACCGAGAACCCCTGTTCTTTCCAGAACTCAACCGCCTCATCATTGCGTTTGATTGCGCCTAGCGAAACGTGCCGGTATCCCAGCCCCTTAAGCGCTGCCCGTACATCCGCGAAAATAGAGGATCCGATTCCCTGGCGGTGACGGCCGGCATCCACCATGAACCAGCCGATGAACGCGGATTCCGCGTCCGGATACCCGGTGATCAGGTCCAGGATTGCCACCAGGTCCTCATCTTCATCATAGAAGCCCGCGAACAGTTTGTGATCCGCGGATGCTCCTTTGGGCACGTCGGTGATCACGTCCGTCAGATCCCGCAGATGGGGTTTGACCCCGGCTTCACGATAATACTTCCGGTTGTTGCGGTACAGCCGGTATACATCCGTAATATCGGCTTCCGTAATACGGCGGACCTGATACTGGGATGAGAGGATCCGAAGGTCGATTTCTTCCTTCGACGAATTCATTTCCAGATCCAGTGCCGGCCGGAACTGAGTCTCATACAGCTCTTTGTAGACCCCGTCCTGCTCCAGCAGTTCTTCATGCGTTCCGTTCTCCTTTATCACACCGTCCTTAATGACCAGGATTCGGTCTGCCTGCAGAATCGTGGAAAGCCGGTGGGCAATCACGATGCTGGTCCTCCCCTTCATCAGAAGCTCCAGTGCCTCCTGAATGGCGTTTTCCGAGATGGAATCCAGCGCGGAAGTCGCCTCATCCAGAATCAGGATCTTCGGATCCTTTAAAATCACCCGGGCAATGGACAGCCGCTGTTTTTCTCCTCCGGAAAGCTTCAGCCCCCGGTTTCCCACGACGGTATCATATCCTTCCGGCTGACTGACGATGAAATCGTGGATATTCGCGGCGCGGCAGGCCGCTTCCACCTCTTCCATTGAGGCATCATCCCGTGCGTACAGAAGGTTGTCCCGGATGGTGCCGTTGAACAGATAAGTGTCCTGCGTGACCATGCCGATGTTCTGCCGCAGATATTCCAGATCAAAATCCCGTACGTCCACCCCGGCAATGGAAACCGTCCCGCTGACCGTGTCATACAGGCGCGGGATCAGATTGACAATGGTGGATTTTCCGGATCCGGAGGGACCGACAACGGCATACATCTGACCGCCGGGAACTTCAAAATCCACATCGGTCAGAATCAGCTGTCCGGGTTCATAACCGAACCGCACATGTTCGTAGCGGATCGGCTGATCGGTCACGTCCGGCTTCTTTCCGTCCTCCGGTGAAGTAATGGTGTTTTCCCGGTCCAGATAATCAAAAATCCGGGAGAACAGGGCCAGGGAACGGGTAAAATCCACCTGGATATTCAGAAGGGATTCCACCGGCCGGTACAGCCGGTTGATCAGGGCGACCATCGCCGTTACGGTACCGACGGTCAGTGCCGGGTCGTACTGCCGGATGATCAGCAGTCCGCCGGCAAAATAGATCAGAAGCGGTCCCAGCTGGGTAAACATGCCCATGATGACCATGAACCATTTCCCGCTGCGGGCTTCTTTCAGGGAATACTTTGTCGCCTCCTCATTGACGCGGACAAACTTATCATATTCTTTCTTTTCTCTTGTAAAAAGTTTCACCAGCATCGAACCGCTGACGGAAAGCGTTTCATTGATGATCTGGTTCATCTCGTCGTTTTTCGCCTGACTCCGGGTGGCCATTTCATACCGTTTCCGACCGGCGCTCCGGGTCGGGATGATCAGAAGCGGAAGGATGGCAATTCCCACAATGGCCAGTTTCCAGCTCATGGTAAACAGCGCCACCAGCGTGGTAACCACGGTCGCGGTGTTGCTGACAAGGGAGGCCAGCGTACCGCTGATTACACTGCTGACGCCGCTGATATCCGTATTCATGCGGGTAATAATATCGCCCTGCTTCTCTGTTGTAAAAAAAGCATGGGGCATATATTCCAGATGCTTATACATCTGGTTTTTCATATCAAAAATGATTCGCTGGGAAATCCAGGCGTTGATATAGCTCTCCAGCATGCCGATCAACTGGCTGGCCGTCAGGGCGATCAGGGCATAGATCAGCAGACGGATCAGCAGGGACAGGTTATGCCCGACCAGGGCATCGTCCACAATCCGTCCGGTAATGATCGACGGCAGCAGTCCCACTACCGACGCGATGACAATCGTAACGAAAACCAGAAGGAACTGCCATTTATAGGGCGTGATATAGGAAAAGATCCGCTTCAGCAGTCCTTTGGACAGCTTCGGCGCGTTGGCCTTTTCTTCTTCGGTCAGGATTCCCCGGGGGCCGAGGCCGCGTACAGGTGCCGGCATGGCAAGCTCCTTTCTGTCGGTAAGCTCATCAGGTCCAGTTATAAGCTGCGGGCGATCTCAAACAGCAGTTTCAGTGCCGTCATCCGCGATCCGATCCCCCAGCCGCGTTCTTCATGTCCGTCCTCTCCCGCAAGGGAATCGGCTGTAAACAGCAGCTGTCCGAACTGTACCCCTCTTTTCTGCGCGCAGGCCGCAAGCCCGGCGCATTCCATTTCCACCACGGTACATCCTTCTTCTTTTCGATAAGCCACCATATCCTTCGTTTCCCGGAAGAACCCGTCCGTGGTCCAGGTGACGCATTCACTCCAGGGAATCCCGTTCTGATCCAGAACTTCTTTTATTTTCCGGATCATCCGGGGATCCAGATCCACAAACCGGGAAGGCGGCAGATACTGATAGGAGGCCCCTTCATCCCGCAGGGCCCGCACCGGAATCAGAAAGGCATTTTCCGGCTGGTCTGTCAGAACACCGCAGGATCCGGCACAGACGATTTTTCCTGCTCCCCGGGCAATCATGCAGTCCAGGTTCATGGAAGCCTCCGCCGAGCCAACAGGCGCGGCAAACAGGGCAATCTCCTCCCCCTTATACTCCAGTGTCCAGATGGGAAACTCCCGGGTGATGGAAAAGATGGTGCCGCATTGTACTGCTCCGTGCTGCTCTGCAAACTCATAAACGGTATCCCCGAGAAAAGCGTAAACGCATTTTTCCGGGAGCTTTAAGTCCTTCAGACGTCCTCCGGCTTTCAGTATTTCCGGAGAATCCGGATCATATTCAAGAATGGGATATTCGTTCTTCTGTATCATTGGTTTGCTCCGGAAGAAAACAGGCCCTCTTCGATATCATGCGCCAGCCGGTCCGGCATGCCGCGGGCGCAGCGTACGGTCACCACGTCGTATTCCTTCAACCGCGCAAGGGTCAGAAGATCCCGGGGATAGGCTTCCAGGCGGCGGATGCTCATGAGTTTCGTCAGATGAACATGTTCATTGATGCCGGTATAGGGAATATCCGTTTCCGTGATTTCGCAGCGATACAAAATGGCAGAATACGGAAGGCCCAGATACAGATAAACAATATCGCCGGGACGCATGTTGTCATTGCCCTGCTTCCAGAGGATCTCCTCTTCCGCTTCAAACGCCGCAATTACGTCATAATATTTCGGATTGGAAGGAACCAGCCAGTTTTTCCTGCCGGAAGGCCTGGAAACACCGGTGTTTTTGTTCAGGAACCGTTCAACCGTCTTCGGATCACAGTCCGGGAACATCCCGGTCAGATGATCATAAATCCGCCGGTAAGACTCCATCGGTTCCCTCCGGTAAACATTTTTTGTAAATACCTCTCCGAAAAACTTTTCCGGCGTGGAATACTGCGCCACTCCCCAGCCGAACTTTCTGCCGTACCGGTCTTCCTTATAAACGAAATCCGTGATCAGAATATAACCCTGGGACTGCAGCCGGGTCATGATGCCTTCAAAGCCCCCATTGCCGCCTTTACGGTAATTGCCTTCCTTTTTCAGGTCTCCGGACAAAACCGGCGCCATTTTATCGGTCAGCTCAAAAAGCCGCTTATCCTGCCAGGATGCCAGTTCGTCATCAAACCGGGCGTCGAAATCATAGCCGTCCCGCCGCCAGTTGGCAAAATCCGGGAACCATTCCTTACTGATAAAAACGGCTTTATTCCCCAGAAATTTACCGTAAGCGCAGTGAAGGTTCCGGATCACCGGGCCCTTCCATTCCCAGACGCCCTCTTCCCCGGAAAACCAGACGGAAGGATCGGCATGTTCCTCCACAGAGAAACCGGGGATGGCATTTTTAAACAGCGGGAGAATACCGAAGGAAGAGACGGCTCCCTCCAGATCTTTCTGCGTTCGAATTGTCGGACTTTTCCATCCTGACGTCATTTCAGATCCTCTTCCGGCTTCCGTTCTTCCCGGAGCCGCATTTTATTTCCCTATAAATATAACACTATTTTACGGAAGCGCAAAGAATTGCGTTATTTATTATTGAAAAGAAGTATCCGCATTATTGAATAATCATATATTTCGAGGTAAGATATTAAAATATACTAAAAAAGCCGGCTGCATTCCTTCCGCCGGTTTCGTAAAGGAGTTTTCAATGGACGCAAAAAGGGGATTATTCAAAGGTAGTATCGGTTTTGTACTGGCGGCAGCCGGCAGCGCGGTAGGGCTTGGAAACATCTGGCGTTTCCCCTATCTGGCTGCGAGGGACGGCGGCGGCCTTTTTCTTGTTGTCTATCTGATTCTGGCTCTGACCTTCGGTTTCGCTCTTCTGACCACCGAAGTCGCCATCGGCCGGAAAACCCGGCAGAGTCCGCTGACCGCATACGGTGTATTGCATAAAGGCTGGAAATGGATCGGGCCGATCGCTTATATTGTACCGTTCCTGATCATGCCCTATTACTGCGTGATCGGCGGCTGGGTTCTGAAATATGCCGTAACCTATATCATCGGTCAGGGTCTGTCGGCCTCCGCCGACGGCTTCTTTACCGGATTCATCACCAGCCAGTTTTCCCCGATCGTATTTATGGCGGTCTTTCTGGTGGCCTGCGCCGTAATCATTTATCTCGGGGTCAGTTCCGGTATTGAGAAATCCTCAAGGATCATCATGCCGATCCTGCTGGTTCTTGTTATCGGCATCGCCATCTTTTCACTGACCATAACAAACACGGCGGACGACGGTTCCGTTGTGACCGGATTGGACGGACTGAAGATCTATCTGATCCCCAATTTTGAAGGTCTGACCGCTAAAGGCTTTTTCTATACCGTAATGGATGCCCTCGGCCAGCTGTTCTACAGTTTGAGCGTTGCCATGGGTATTATGATCGCCTACGGTTCCTACGTTCCGGATCAGGCCAATCTGGTCCGTTCCATCAATATGATTGAAATCTTCGATACACTGGTAGCGTTCCTTGCCGGTATCATGATCATTCCTGCCGTTTATGTATTCATGGGAACAGAAGGCATGTCCGCCGGCCCGTCCCTGATTTTCGTATCCCTGCCGAAGATTTTCGCGGCCATGGGCCCCATCGGCAATGTAATCGGACCGCTGTTCTTTGCCATGGTTCTTTTCGCGGCTGTTACAAGTGCCATGTCAATTCTGGAAGCAATTGTTTCCAGCCTGATCGACCGCCTGCACTGGAGCCGCGGCAAAGCCGTAGCCTTTGAGACCGTCATTGCCTTTATTCTCGGCACTATTGTCTGTCTCGGCTATAACGTCCTGTATTTCGAATACACCCTTCCGAACGGTTCCGTAGCCCAGGTACTGGATATCATGGACTATATCAGCAACTATATCTGCATGCCGGTCGTATCCATCGGTACCTGCATCCTCATCGGCTGGGTCCTGAAGCCGGAAGTCATTATCGCGGAAGCAACGAAAAACGGAGAAAAATTCGGACGGCGCGCCCTGTACACCCTGATGGTCCGATACTGCGCGCCCGCCCTGCTGATCGTCCTGCTCCTGATGTCCCTCGGCATCATCTGATCTGTGACACAAAGGGGACAGGCACTTTGTGCTGTTTTCCGATAAAAAAGAAACACAATTTAAGAGGACAGATATTTTGCCTTTTTCCGGCATAATACCTGTCCCTTTTGTGTTATTGTTCAGCACAAAGTGCCTGTCCCTTTTGTGTTGTTTTCCTGTTCCCCGGAGAATCAGTAGATGATCACCGGAATCTGCCAGTCTTCCATCTCATACAGATAATCCCAGAGCACGGCAACCACTTCGTGAGGGGTATTGATGCATCCGTGGGAACCGGCTGTCAGATAGATATCCCCGCCAAAATACGGCTGCCAGTCGGCGTCGTGAATCGCAACGCCGTCCCAGGTCACTTTAATAAAATACTCACAGGGCTGCTGGCCGTAGTCGCCGTGCATCACATAAGGGCTCGCCATCTCCAGCAGATAAAACAGTCCGCGGGGGGTGCGCCGGTCCGGATTGGTTTCCGTGCCGGTTACGACATCCGTATCCAGCATCAGTTCATAATCCTTATAGAACCACATGTGCTGGTCGTCCACGCTGATTTCGATATAAGTGCCGCCGATATCATTGGCGTTTTTATCCAGAGTATAACCCTCCAGAATCCAGACGGCATCGGCTTCACTGTTCTGTTCTTTCACGGCCTCCAGAACGTTGTCAAACGTTGCGTCCTCGTCCAGCATCCAGCCGGCATAACTGTCATCCGCTCCCTGGCCGACCCCGATCACGGTTCCATAGGAAGTGGTAAACTCCCGTTCGGAATAGGCAGTATTGTATTTTGAAGCCAGTTTTTCCACGTATTGCCGGACGCCGTCATCATCTGTCACAAATTCTTTCCCGTTATAGGAAATCCACTTTTCAAGGGATTTGCGTTTAATCTTTGAAGTCAGATCCCCGGTAAGATAAACGGTAATTTCCCGGTCGATCCTCTTCTCGTATTCGTCGATAACCGAAAGCAGCGAAGGATCATCCCGGAGGACTTTCGGCTCAAGATATTCACTGTCGAGTGAAATCTCATAAACATTATCGTTCACTGCGTTCAGCGCTTTTTCCGCCGCGGCGGTCAGGTTGATCTCATTGCCTTCCTTTTCGGGAATCACTTCCATTTTCTGAATATCCAGTTCCGCGTCTTTGGCGGGCGTCCGCTTCACCTCCTGAAGCTTCTCCTCCACCCGTTCCACAAATTCATCCTGTTTGAATTCCATCCGGTCGGAAGCGGTAAACCGTGTTTCATTGAAAAGGGAATAAAACCAGGTCGGGGCCGCCTCCTTCTGGGCGGCAATAAAACGGTCGATATCATCATTGGTGACCAGTCCCTCGAGGGAAACCGTCACTTCACTTCCGTCTTTTTCCTTTATGGTAAATGTTTCGGGATACGTGCTTTTTATGCCGGACAGTACGGAATCCATTTCCGTTTTGGAAACGTCCGTCCCGTTGACGTATACCTGATAGGCGAAATGATCGGTGAAATAGTTTTTACCGTAGAAATAAATGATTGTAAGTGCCGCCGCGGCGCATGCCAGAATCGTTAAAGGTATCCAGACCCTTTTACGCATGATAAAAGAACTTCCCTTCTTCTCCCCTTCAGTCAGGGGAACATTCTAAATGAATATTATAGCACGTTCTGAGTAAAAGGAGTACTATAATTCGTTATATATTGTGCAAAATTTAACAGCGTGCTCTTATTTTTTTACATTTCCCGCAGGAACAGACAGGCAGCGATCTGATTCAGGATCTTCCCGTCCGCCCGATAGGAGTAAAACCATCTGCTGTTACAGCGGTTGCACAGGTTCGTTACCGTAATATTCTCTTCCTTCAGGCCTGCTTCCCGCAAGACAATTCGGTTTGCTTCCCACAGATCGAGATGATCCTTCTCACCGGTTCTGCAAAAGACGGCATCCCGTTTCTCTTTCGGCCATTCCGCGGCAAATTCGTCATAAATCTCCGGTCCGACCTCATAGCAGCCAGCACAGATTCCCGGCCCGATCGTCGCGATTATATCCTCCGGGCTGCATCCGAAAGCCTCTTTCATTACGCGCACCGTTTCCCGGCCGATTCCTTTTTGGGTTCCCTTCCGGCCGGAATGAGCCGCGGCAATCACTTTTTTCACCGGATCCACAAATAAAAGCGGAATACAGTCCGCCACACTCACACAGAGCCAGGTGCCCGGAAGATCTGTAACCAGGGCATCCGTTTCTTCGATCGGACTGACCGGAAGGCAGGATCCCAGGTCTTTTTCCGTTACAACATGAACATTGGCCGTATGCTTCTGCGCGGCGCTGACCCTTCCCGAAAGGCGGCCTCCCAGCTCTTCCGCAAGGATCGCGTTATCCTGCCGAACCCGGTTTTCGTCCACTTCTTCATGCCAGAACAGGCAGACCGACTGTCCGGATTTCTTCTGTCTCAGCGTGAAAGCGCTCTTAACAATCCCTGTCTGATCCAGGCATCGGAAGGACAGATAAGGAATTTCTTTATCATGAAACAGGAACAGGTCGTCCCCGTTTCGGAAATGAAACATACTGCGATACTTCGGATCCATCTTTTTCTCCGGCAAACAGGCCGGTCCGTTCCGGCCTTTTCTGTCCGAACGATTCCTGCCTGTTATTGTACACGTATCGTTCAGTCCTCTGTAATGATCAGGTTACACTGTTGAAACATCCTGTCTGTTCAGGGCAGCCTCGCAAGCAGAAGCGGACCGTTCCGTTTGAGCCACATCTGCCACTTCCGGTACTCCGGAAACGCTTTCAGAACTTCCGCATAGAACCGTTTCGAATGATTCATTTCCTTCCGGTGACACAATTCATGTACGACAACGCTGTCGATCACTTCCGGCGGCGTCAGCATCAGCAGGCAGTTGAAATTCAGGTTTCCCTTTGACGAACAGCTTCCCCAGCGGGTCCGCTGGTTCCGGATCGTGATGCGCCCGTAATTCACTCCTATGATCGGCGCATAATAGCCCACCCTCTCCGGTATCACTTTTAACGCCTTCTGAGCCAGCTCCCGAAGCTCGGCTTCCGAAAGCTTCGGCATGTTTTCTTCATTCTTTTTCCGTTCCTGCTCCTTTTCCAGATGTCTGCGGATCCATTCCCGGTGTTTTTCCACCACTTTCCGGATTTCCGCGCTGCCTGTTCCGTACGGCGCGCGCACCACCAGGCCTTCTTCCGTAATCTGAAGGGCAATGCTTTTACGTCTGCTTTGTATAACCCTGTATTTCCATTCATTTTCAGCCATGAGGCCATCATACCCGTCTGATTGTGAAAAGTCAAAGCAATCATTCCCATTAATGCTCCGGTTGTGTTATAATAAATTATTAGTGTGATTATTAATCAATTCATTATAAAGAGGATGCATCATGAACGATATTTTCTTAATCGATTTTGAAAACGTACACGAAGAGGGCCTGAAAGGACTGGAAACCCTCGACGAAACAGATTTCGTATATATCATTTATACCGATAACGCAAAAAAGCTTTCGCTGGATGTATTTGACGGAGGGTTTAAGGGGACTCTGAAAGCCATCCGCTCCGCCAGGGGCAAGCAGGAACTGGACCGGGAGCTGATCGGCTACCTCGGTTTTCTGATCGGATCCAGGGCAAATCCGAAAGCCTCCTACTATATTGTCAGCAAGGACAAGGGATATGAGCATTCCATGGAACTGATGGGCCGTCTGGGCGGAAAAGTGGAAAGCTGCGCGGATCTGACCAAGCGTCCGATCGAGCATTCCCAGAAATCATCCTCCGGAAGGTCCCGCGGATCCTCTAAAAGCGCTTCTTCCTCCAGAGCCCGTTCCGCTTCCAGAAACACGGCAGCTCCTGAAACTCCGGCTGCGGAAGCAGCGCCGGAAGCAAAGGCTGAAATCATCCCGGTTTCCGAAGCCGCGACGGAGATTGTTGTTTCGGATAAGAATACGGCCGCACGAAGCGGAAACGGAAGGAAAAACAATTCACAGAACCGAAACGGCTCCGGCAAAAAGGCTGCGGCACAAAAAGCCTCTTCCTCTTCTGCGGAGGCCGTGCAGGAAACGGAAGCTGCTGCCCAGAGCAAAGCGGCTGCTTCTCCCGTCCGTCAGGCACCGGATTTCAAGACCGAACTGAACAACACGCTGATGAAAGCCCTCAGTGAAGGCGCTGTCGACCAGATCGTCAAAGGTGAAATCACCTCGTTTGCCGTAAAGCACTGTGAAGAAAAGAACTGCAAGCAGCAGGTCTATATCTGGTGCGTCAAACGGTTTGGCCAGAAAGCCGGACTGGAATATTACGGAATGATTCGCGAGTATTTATAAGTATAAGGACGGCAAAAAGCCGTCCCGACGTTGAAAACCGGCGACAGGGAACCGTCCCGGTGTCGCCAAAGAGCCGTCCCGGCGCTGAAAACCGGCGACAGGGAACCGTCCCGGTGTCGCCGGTTTTTAATACCCTTTTTTACGATCCACCTGATGCAGCAGCGGTTTTCCCGTACTGTATCGGTACAGATTATCGAGAAAGAATTCAATCGCTTTTTCGCGGGTGTATGCCAGCGTCAGATCCCCGGCGACATGCGGGGTAATCAGCAGATTCGGACAGTTCCAAAGAGAGGATTCCTCCGGCAGCGGTTCCTGCTCAAAGACGTCAAGCGCGGCGAAAAGACGGCCGGACCGGAGTTCTTTCTCCAGCGCCTTTTCATCAATGCAGGAACCGCGCCCTACATTGACAATAACGGCTCCGTCAGGCAGGAGGGCCAGACGTGTTTCATCCAGAATATGCCGGGTCTCTTTTGTGTTCGGGAGTGACAGAATCAGAATTTCGCTGGACGGAAGGATCTCTTCCAGCCGGTCCGCAGGGATCGTTTCATCAAATAATTCTTCACAGCCGGCTCCGCTGCGGTTCACTCCAATGATCTTTTCCGGCCCGAAGCCGCGGATTCTTTTCGCGGTTTCCTTTCCGATATCTCCGGTGCCCAGCAAAGTCACGCGGCTTTGATGAATGGAGCGAACCGGAAGCTTCCGGATCCATTTTTTTTCGGAAATATACCGGAAATACTCCATCTGTCTTCGCAGGACCGTCAGCGTTACCATAATCACATGCTCTGAAATGGTCACCCCATAAGCTCCTGAAGCATTCGTCAGCACAGCCTCCGGAGAGGCGAAAACTCCCGGAGCGGTGTATTCGTCCACACCCGCATAAGGAATGCAGTACCATTTTACGCAGCGGGCTGCCCCTGTAAGGGAAAGATAGCTCGAAAAAACGACTTCGGCATCCGCAGCCTCCGCCAGGGCTTCCTCTTCCGAATCACAGATCTTTACGGACCAGTTCAGTTCATCCCCAGCTTTCAGGATCCTGGCTTTCTGCTCCTCGTTCAGCAGTTTGACGGCAATGACGGCCTTTTTTCCCATAGTTTTCTCCTTTACTTCTTCCTGTCTGCAGGAATGATTTCCAGCACCCTCAGTTCTCTTTGATCCACACGAAAACGGACTTCGAAGCCGGCATAAGGAAACCCGTAAATCCTTCCGGGATCCTCCTGATAAGAAGGCCGGGGATCCTGTTCCAGCACATGGGTCAAAGACTCCCTCTTCTCTGCCGGGAGAATACTCAGGAGGTCTTCCTCTGCCGAAACCGTCAGCAGCTTTTTCGGTGCCGTTTCCGTGAACCCGGCTCTCTCCGCTTCATGCGCGTCAAACGCCGGCAGGTAGGGTTTTATATCATAAACCGGAGTGCCATCCATCATATCGATCCCGGACACATGCAGCACCGGCCCCCGGTCTGCTGTATATTCGATGCCATCCAGTTTCAGATTCGTCAGTCCCAGGGGATTCGGACGATAGGAAGAACGGGTCGCGAAAACCCCGATCCGGGTATTTCCGCCCAGAACCGGCGGCCGTACGGAGGCTTTCCACTGTTCCCGGACATTTTCCGAAAACTTCCAGATTACCCAGATTCGGGAGAAGGCTTCCAGCCCTTCCACCGCTTTCGGGTTCCGGAATTCCTTTTCAAAAACGATTTCCCCTTTCAGCTCCGGGACTGCGCCGCTCTGTCTCGGCACTCCGAACTTTGAGGGAAAATCCGTCCTGACGTGTGCAATTACCGTCATTTCATCCTTCTGCATCACCGCTCCGCTCAATCCGTTCCCTTTTCAGCAATCCGTCATGGGTTTATGCCGCAGCATTATTCCGGAATCTCCGGCATTACGCCCTCATAACAACTCATAAAATCCAGCACCTGCTGCCGGTCTTTTAACGCTGCGGCGGCGCCTGCCGCTGTCGTACAGATCGCGCCGCAGGCATTGCCGAAGCACAGGGCCTCTTCTACCCCTTTTCCCGCCAGAAGCTCCGAAACAAATCCGGCGAGCAGCTGGTCGCCGGCCCCTGTCGCGTCAACGGCCCGGACCGGATAAGCCGGCAGACGGATCGTTTTTTCATGATTCATAAACAGGCAGCCCTCTGCCCCAAGCTTGAGGATGACATTCCGGACGCCGGCATTCAGCAGATAGCCGGCCATTTCCTCCGGATCCTTTTTTCCCGTCAGAAATTCAGCCTCGTCCTGATTCGGGGTGATGTAATCAATCCACGGAAGACTGTCCCGGAAGTCCTCCAGGACAAGGGGACGGAAATTCGGCAGTTTTGTATCCGCCGCGATGACAGCTCCGCTTTCCCTGACTGTCTTCACTGCTGAAAAGACCGCTTCCGGATCGTCAAACGGTGCCCGGAACAGGGATCCGAACAGCGCCGCACGTCCCCGGGCCAGTATTTCCGGATACTGTTCCGGATGAAAGTTATAAAAATGGGCATCATTCGCTATGGATTTCCGTGTCCCGTCAGCGTTCACAAACATCGTTGTAACCGGTGTGGGATGATTCCCGGAATGAAGGATCGACCCGGTGTCCACCCCGCACCGCTCCAGCTCCGATTCAATAAACCGGCCAGCCGTATCGTCTCCGAGATAACAGAAAATCCCTGTTTTCATTCCCAGCTTGGCGGCTGCCATGGAAGTATTCACGGCTTCTCCGCCTGCATGCAAAGAAGCGCTCTTCGCCCGGTATCCGGTAGCCGATACCGGGTTCGGGTCAAAGCAGCGGATAATCGAATCGATGAGCGCCGTACCGACGCAGAGGATATCGTAAGTTTTTTCCATCATTCCAGTTCAATCGTTCCCGGCGGTTTGCTTGTCAGATCAAACAGAACCCGGTTCACCCCGTTTACTTCATTAATGATCCGGTTCATGATTTTCTGAAGGACCTCAAAAGGAATATCCGCGCACTCGGCGGTCATGAAATCAACGGTCCGGACCGCACGGAGACAGACGGCATAATCATAAGTGCGTTCGTCTCCCATCACACCGACGGAGCGCATATTGGTCAGCGCGGCGAAATACTGGTCCAGCTCCCTGTCCAGGCCGGCTTTTTCAATTTCTTCTTTAAAAATGTAGTCCGCATCCTGTACAATGGAGACTTTCCGGGCTGTGACCTCTCCGACAATCCGCACTCCGAGGCCGGGACCGGGGAACGGCTGCCGGTAAACCAGTTTCTCCGGAAGGCCCAGCTGCAGGCCGGCTTTGCGCACTTCATCCTTGAACAGCGTTCGGAGCGGTTCAAGAATCTCCTTAAAATCCACATAATCCGGAAGTCCGCCCACGTTGTGATGGGATTTGATGACGGCGGATTCGCCTCCCAGGCCGCTTTCCACCACGTCCGGATAGATGGTTCCCTGGGCAAAAAAATCCACCTGGCCGATTTTTTTGGCTTCTTCTTCAAAAATTCGGATGAACTCTTCGCCGATCCTCTTGCGCTTCTGTTCCGGTTCCGTAACGCCTTTCAGTTTGTCATAATAGCGCTGCTGGGCATTGACGCGGATGAATCGAAGATCAAAATCCCCTTTTTCTCCAAACACGCTTTCCACCAGGTCGCCTTCATTTTTCCGCAGAAGGCCGTGATCCACAAAAACGCAGGTCAGCTGGCGGCCGACGGCTCTGGAAAGCAGCGCGGCCAGAACGGAAGAATCCACTCCTCCGGAAAGAGCAAGAAGGACTTTTCCGCTGCCGACTTTTTCGCGAATCTCCGAAATGGAATTCTCCACAAAGGAGTCCATCCGCCATTCCGCGCCGCAGCCGCAGATATTCCGTACAAAATTGAACAGCATTTTCGTTCCTTCCGCCGTGTGCAGAACCTCCGGATGGAACTGGATGCCATAGAGCTTTCTGTTTGCATCTTCACAGGCGGCTGCCGGACAGTTTGCCGACTTCGCCGTCACACGAAATCCCGGCGCGATCCTTGAAATGTAATCAAAATGACTCATCCAGCAGGTGGTTTTAGGGGAGACTCCCGCAAACAGCGGGGAAGAAGGATCCACCGTTACTTCTATTTTCCCGTATTCCCGGTTTTCGGCCCGTTCAACCTTTCCGCCCAGCAGATGCTGCATCAGCTGCGCTCCGTAGCAAAGGCCCAATACCGGAATTCCCAGTTCAAACAGTTCCGTGGTATAGGAGGGTGCTCCTTCTTCGTAACAGTCCCCGGGTCCGCCGGTCAGGATAATACCGGCCGGGTTCATTGCCCGGATTTCACGAAGATCCGTCCGGTAGGAATGAATCTCACAATAGACCCCGCATTCGCGCACACGGCGTGCCACCAGCTGGTTGTAC
>CADBNG010000017.1 GCA_902795985.1 uncultured Lachnospiraceae bacterium | reverse complement strand
CCGGAATAGCCGCCGCCGAGGATGACCACATTGCCTTTGCAGCGATCCGGATTCCTGTAGGCCGTAACGACATCCAGAACGTTTTCACCGTCGATTCCGGGAATCGGAGGCATGGACGGAGTTGCGCCGACTGCGCTGATGATGACGTCCGGCTCGATTTCCTTGGCAAGATCTGCCGTGACTTCCGTGTTCAGGCGGATATCCACGCCGGCTTTTTCAACCAGTCCGGCCTGGAAATCCATATATTCTTCAAGACGTTTCTTGAAGGGAACCTCCGCTTCGCAGCGCAGGATGCCGCCCAGCTGATCGGTCTTTTCGCACAGGATGACGTCGTGTCCGCGCTGCGCGCAGGTGATGGCGGCCTGCATTCCGCCGATTCCGCCGCCGGCGATCAGAACCTTTTTCTTCTTCGCTTCCGGAAGCTGGTGGACGTTCTCCCGTTCATGGCCGATTTCCGGATTCTGGGCGCAGATGATATGTCCGCGGTGGATCAGGCTGCCGAAGCACTGGAAGCAGCGCATGCAGTGACGGATTTCGTCGTCCCTGCCGGTGCGGGCCTTGATGGGAAGATCCGGGTCGCAGATCAGTTCACGCGCCAGCTCAACGATATCCGCCTGGCCGGAGGCGATGATTTCTTCCATCATGGCCGGCTCGATCAGGGCGCCGACCGTAGCGACTTTGGATTTTTTGATATGAGGTTTGATGGCAGCGGCATATCTTACGTTGCAGCCCTCATCCAGGAACATGGAAGGATGGGTGACGGTAAAGGTATCGTCGTTTTCATGGCTGCCTGCGGAAACATGGATGATGTCCACCAGGCCGTCCAGGGCTTTTGCGATTTCGATGCCGTAATCGATATCGTATCCGCCTTCAAAGCATTCCGAACCGGAGATGCGGATTTCGATCGGAAAGCCCGGGCCCACCGCGCGGCGGACCGCTTTGACCACTTCGATCGTCAGACGCATGTTGTTCTCAAAAGAACCGCCCCACTGGTCTGTTCTCTTGTTCTGATACGGGGACATGAACTGGTTGAGAAGCCAGCCGTGGCCGCCGTGAAGGGTGATCATTCCGAAGCCCCACTGCTTGCCGATGGCCGCGGCGGTGCCGAATTTCTGAATAGTCCGTTCAATGATTTCCTCGGTCATTTCCTCACAGTGGAAATGATTGCCGCGGACATAAAAATCATTCGCCACCGGCCCGTAGATGGTATGTCCCATATCATAGGAACCGGTAGCGGATCCGCCGCCGTGCAGAAGCTCCAGCGAGGCAACAGCGCCGTGGCAGGAAATCGCCCGGGCCATCTTGCTCATGTGGGTCATGCCGTTTGTCCGGTCTTCCGGGCAGATATGGTGATGACCGTGGAAGGAGATTTCACTGTCCACACAGGCGTCTCCGACACAGACGGAAGCCGCTCCGCCCTTGGCCTTGCGCTCATAATAGCCGATGCATTCCATCTCGGGAATATTGTATTCCAGCGTATCTCCGGTGGGAGAGGCGAAGATGCGGTTCTTGAAAACTCGATTGCCGATGATAATGGGTGCAAACAGATGCGGGTACTTGCAGTCGTACATAAGAATTCACCTTTCTTTAGAATATAAAAATGAATGAGAATCCTGTTTTACAGAACCCGGAACGGGAACTGTTGTGTATTTATTGTAAAACAGCAGAAGAAAAAAATCCATAAGCAGAAGCGGATCGGATGGGAAGCATCTGTACTGTTCCGGCCGGAAATCCGGTTCGTTTCCCGGGCCGATTCTTGAATCCTCTGCCGGTTTCATTTAAAATAAGATAAGAATCTGCAGCAGCCGGAAGGATAATGCGGGAGGAAGAGAATGGACGGTTATAAAATCGGTTCGATTTCATCGGTATTCGGAGTGTCCAATGATACGATCCGCTATTATGAGAGCCGGGGAATCCTGACGCCGAAAAGGGATGAGGAGTCCGGGTACCGGTATTATGATTCCTGGGATATCAACTATCTGCTGGACTGTCTGCGGTACCGCAGCTATGATCTGCCGGTATCTGATATCGAGCAGATGCTGAAATCGGATGACGTGGAAGATGTTCTGGAGCGCCTTCGGAAGCACGAGGCGGCGCTGGTCGAGCAGATCAATGCCCAGCGGAACATTCTGAAGCAGGTTTCACGGCTGAAAAGCAGCCTGTCCGATATCCGGTCCCGGCTGGGGCAGTTCTCTATCGTTCAGAGCCCGGAGATGATCTGGCAGAGCCAGCGGGAAGGGATCCGCGATGAAGAGGGACGGCTGGCGAATGGAAAGGGAGCCGCGGCCGTCCGGGAATGGGTCGGCCATATGCTGTATCTGCGGCATACGTTTATAATGCCGGAGCTGAGCAGCCGGAATGATTTCGGAGAATACAGCTGGGGCTTTTCCCTTTCTCCGGAAAAGCTGGCGGAGCTGGGAATGAAAATGCCGGAAACCGCGCTGTTTCTTCCGTCTTATCAAAGCATCTATACGGTGTTTGCGGCAGGAGAAGCGGGCAGCTTCCTTTCAAGCATCCGGGAACAGGTGATCGAACCCATCAAGGAAAAAGGCTACCGCATTACCAGCCCGCCGGTGGGAAATCTGCTGGTACGGGTCCATGAAAACGGTCAGATGAAGCGGTATTGTGAAGCCTGGGTTCCTATCGGCGAATAAGAGCTGTTACCGGAAACCGGCCGGCCGTCGGGCGAAAGCACACTTGAATCACGCACAGGCCGGACAGGTAACAAAGCAGAGGTTCGCAAAAAGTCTGGAGTTGCTCCAGACTTTTGCTTTTCCGGAATAAAATCGGGAAAGAGTTTCCGCTAACGACATGCAGGAAGCACATTTTCTGCCCCTTTTAAAATATCGGAAGGGAGGGCAGAAACAAATTGCTTTCCGATAAAGAGAAAAAGAACCCGGCTTTTGTGCAAAATGCCTGAACAATGAGAACGCTTCCCGATATGGTCCTTAATCGTTTACACACGCAAGGAGTTTGGGAAAACGCAGTAAGAAAACCGGTGGTTTTCATTTTGTTTTTATAAACCTTTGTGCAAGATTATAAAAATTCGACGCATGTCGGTGCGTTTTGCTCTTTTTTTCTGGGATGCATTTATTGTATAATTCAATTTAGAATTAATAAAACACAAAGACGTTTGTTTTTGTGTGTGTCGGCAGACGGCAGCATAACGGAAAACAGCAGTTTCGTGTTCTTCCGGCCGCCGATAAATTTTTTCAAGAGGGAGGTTTTGCATATGAACCAATTTGTAACCATTGGTGGTATCGCGTATAACTTTATAATTATCGCGATATGTACGATCTTCATTTTCATGCGCCGCAGAAGAAGAAACGCGCAGGAAGATTTCATGTTCGGCGGAAAGCAGATGGGCTGGTTTGCCATTGCGGCCAGTATCGCTCTTACGGCTCTCGGCGGCGGACATATCAACGGACTGTCCTTCCAGTCATGGGTGGACGGTGTCGGCGTTATCTGGTACTGCTTCGGCGCAGGTCTCTGCCTCGTTATCGTTATGAGGTTCACCGGCGTCTGGTACCGCAGAAGCGGCTGCTTTACCGTTAACGAAATGTTCGGTAAACTGTATGCTCCTGTTCTTACCCCCATCCTCGCAGGATTCACGATCGGTTACTGCTGGCTGATCCTCTGCGTTGAGACCCAGGGCCTGGCGAGCGTTATTTCCGCTCTGACCGGACTTCCGAACCTTACATCCGGCGTTGTCGGCATCCTGATCGGTGTTCTGTACGTTCTGCTTGCCGGTATCGAGGAAGTTGGTCTTGTTAACTCCGTTAACGCGATCCTGATGTATGTCTTCGGCTTCATCGCTCTTGGCGTTATCGGAATCTGTGTTCCTCAGGGCTGGGTTGGAATCAACAACACCCTCGTTGTCAACACTCCGGAACTTGTTGCCGCACTCGGCAATGCCGAAATTATCCGTTCCTACATCATCGGTACTTTCCTGTCTCTTGCACTGGGCATGAACTTCATCCAGTCCAACTGCCAGGCGGTTGCGTGTGCGGATGACCTTCGTGTTATGAGTAAGGCCGGTATCGGCGCTGTTGTTATGAACGTTATGTTCGGCGTTATCATCATCGGCTTCGGTCTTGCGGCTCTCGGCCTGAAGCAGCAGGGCTTCATCCAGGCGGACATGGGTATCGCCGGAATGATGGAAATGATCCTTACATTCTTCCCGCCGTGGCTTCAGATCTGCGTTGTCGGCATGT
>CADBNG010000016.1 GCA_902795985.1 uncultured Lachnospiraceae bacterium | reverse complement strand
CGGTTTTCCACGGCTTATCCGCCCTGGCCGCCGTCCGGAAGGCATCGGAACTCTTCCGTGCCGACGCTTCAATGTATGCGGTTGAAACCGGAAACGACCACGTCCTGGGCATCGGACGCGCTTACGGAAATCAGAAGCTTCTGGCACTGTTCAATTTTGCCCCGGAAAACAGCACGGTTCAGCTTGACTCCGCTTCCTGGAAGGATCTCATGGAGAAGGACCGGGAATTCACACAGCAGCTTGAACCCTACGGATTCCGCTGGCTGGTTCGTTCTTCCGGGTAACGCGTACGGCTCACGGATGACCCGAAAACAGGAATACAGCGATGATCGATGAATATGTCAATGCCCTGAAACAGGGAAAAAAAGCATATAAGGCAAACGTTGCGGCCGGCAGATTCCCTTACCTGCCGGCTCTCGATGATATTGTCCCGGATGCGGGCAGTCTCGTACAAAAGCCGCTGGGACTGATGGAGATCCCGGTGGACCTGGTGACCGGGACCCGGACGCAGTCCCGGCAGAGCGCGTTTGCGCCCGGATTTCTGCCGCTGCTGGATGAAGACTCGGAATTCGCGATGAAGTGGAGCAGCCTGTACCGGGATCAGATCCGCGAAGGCTTTCGCGACCCGATCCGGGTCTATGAATATCTGCATCACTTTTATGTACTGGAGGGCAATAAGCGTGTATCGGTCTGCAAAGCCCTGGATATTCCGAGCATCATGGCCGACGTCACCCGGCTGATGCCGCTGCCCGGAGTGCTGAAGGAAAACCCGGCCTATACGGAATTCCTGAAGTTTTATGATGTTTCCCATATTTATGATATCGAGTGCTCCTGGGCAGGGGCTTATACCGAAATCGCCGAGCTGATGGAGATGGATCTGGATACCCCCTGGCCGGAAGAAGCCCGCCGGGCCCTTCGCTCCGCCTACTGGCGGTTTTCTGTCGTCTACAAAGAGCTGATCGGAAAACTTCCGGAGCTTCTGACAGGAGACGCTTTTGTCATATATCTGAGAATCTATATCCGGGATGCGCTGCGTGACCTGCCCCGAAGCATTGTCAGCAAACGGGTTCTCCGGATTCAGAAAGAATTCCTGACGGAGAAAAACACCGACCGGGTGGAACTGATCGAGTCCTCCAACGAAGCCCTTGAAGCCGGCTCGCTGCTCGCCAAAACGGGCAGTCTCGTCAGTAAAGTAATTCCGACCCTTTCGTACTCGGCAAAGCACCCGCTGAAGGCCGCCTTTTTATATGATGAAAGGATCACGGATTCCCGATGGACCGCGGATCACGAAAAAGGAAGGCTGAAGCTGGAAAAAGAATACGAAGGCGTCGTAGCCACCCGCTGTTTTGAAAACTGCCCGGATACGGCTTCCTTTGAAGCGGCCATGCGCAGCGCGGCCGAATGGGGCGCGGAGGTCGTGTTCACCACATCCCCGTCCCTGATCAACGATGCCCTGCGCGCCGCGATCGAATACAAAAACATCAAAGTGCTCAATTGTTCGGTCAATCTTGCCCATCAGGCAGTCCGGACCTACTATGCCCGGATGTATGAAGCCAAATTTCTGGCCGGCCTGATTGCCGGAACCGCCGCGGCGTCGGACGGCACCCATCGTGTCGGGTACTGTTCCGACTACCCGATTTACGGCACGATCGCGGGCATCAACGCCTTCGCGATCGGGGCCGCAATGGCGGATCCTTCCGTCCGGGTGTATCTGGAATGGGAAAGCCGCCGGGAGGCGAACTGGTGGTGGGACATGATTGATAAGGATATCCACGTCCTGTCTGCCCTGGATTCGATTCACAGCGCGGACGGGAGCGATGCTTACGGTCTGTGCTATGTGGAACGCTGCCTGCCGGGAGAAGGCAACGATCTGTCGGGCACCTGCCGCATCCGGAACCTGGCCGCGCCGATCTATAAGTGGGGCCGGATGTACGGGGCCATTATTCAGACCATCATCGATGGAATCTATTATGCGGACCCGGTCGACCGAAAGGACCAGGCGACGAATTACTGGTGGGGCATGGACTCAGGCGCGGTAGATATCGTTCTTTCGGAAGCTCTTTCTCCTTATACAAAGCAGCTTGCCGGCACGCTGAAGCGCGATATTACCGAAGGAAGATTCCAGCCCTTTGACGGCGAGCTCCGGAGTCAGGAGGGAATCGTCCGAACAAAGAACGATCCCCCGCTTTCCAGCAGGGATATTATCCTGATGGACTGGCTTAACGAAAATGTGATCGGCGAGATTCCGGTCATTGATTCGCTTAAAGACGAGGCGCAGGCCACTGTCCGGTACAGCGGCGTCGGGAAAACCCGAAGAGAGAATCCGTAATGAAAATCCTCGTAATCGCGGACCATGAAGAAAAAGCTTTGTGGGATTACTGGTCCGAACAGACTGCGGACCGGTTGTCGGAGGTCGGCCTGATTCTCTCCGCAGGCGATCTGGACGCGAATTATCTCGAGTTTCTCGTCACCATGCTGAACGTCCCGCTGGTTTATGTTCACGGGAACCACGATGAATCGTATCTGAAGCAGCCGCCGGAGGGATGCATCGATGCCGACGGAAAGTTGGTTAACATAAGATGCGGCCCGGCAAACGAAACGATCCGGATTCTCGGCCTCGGCGGCTCCATGCGTTATCAGGAAAACGCTCCCTGCATGTATTCGGAAGAAGAAATGCAAAAACGAATGAAAGGCCTCCGAAGATCCTTTCTGAAAGAAAGGATCCGGGGCCGGCAAAGGGGAAGAACCGTCACGGATATCCTGCTGACCCATGCTCCCTGCAAAGGATACGGAGATCTGGAGGACCTGCCGCACCGGGGATTCGCCTGTTTTAACGATTTTCTGAACCTGCGGCATCCCGGCCTTCATGTTTACGGGCATGTGCACCGGGAATACGGAAACAGCGGTTCCGCAGAGGATCCGCCCGGTTTCCATCGGCTGATCCGCCATCCGTCCGGAGCCACTCTGGTCAATGCGGACGGCTGTTATATATTGGATTATGCCTCTTTCGCGGACAAATCACCATAACCGGACAGTTGCCAAAAGGAGGCTAATAAAAATTGACGAGCCATGATGAATGTAGCTATAATGCATTTATGCAGATTATTGTATAACGGTATCTGTTTTAAGGGAAAGGTCTCTGACCGAGCAGGTCATTTTTCTTACAGAATCAGGAGGGGTAAAGATCAGTGCAACTGCAATGGGTGAGTATTCTGACCGTCATATTTGAATGGCT
>CADBNG010000015.1 GCA_902795985.1 uncultured Lachnospiraceae bacterium | reverse complement strand
CGTTCCCGGCGGCATCAGCCAAAGGAGCGTGAAGACCGCGCGAGTACGTCAGTAGTCGCTCTGGCTGAGGGACGAAGACATAGAGCGACTTGCCAATACAGCGGAACAGCCACTGTCAGTACGAGTGAAGGGCTGAGCGGGACGACGCCTGACGACGGGAACGCACGGGCCTTTTGATCGTCCGGTTTGCCAATCATATTCTTTCTCTAAGTCCTGCGTTCTCTGCAGCCGCATAGTGACACAAAGCACCCGTCCCCTTTATGTCAAAACAGTCCCGGCAAAAGCCGGGACTGAAATCTTTCATTTTTATCGGTTCAGATATCCACCGCACCGTAAATTGAAAGCGGAATATAGGCTTTGACGGCGATGCCTTCGGGCGTAAACTCCTCGGAAATCAGGCGGCCTTTCATCCGGATCAGCGCCACCTTGCGGCCCTGGTCATAGGGATAGACGCGCTCAATGTAGAGCTTTCGGCCCAGCAGCAGGGTGTTCACGGCCTCCGGTATTTTTTCCAGTCCTTCGCCGGTCCGGGCGCTGATCTTCAGAGTCTGATCCGCGCGGCTGTCCCGAAGGGGTTCCCCGTCGGATTCCCGGTCGGTCTTATTGAAGAGCGTAAGAATCGGCTTATCCTTTACCCCCAGCAGATCCAGCGTTTCATAAACGACCCTCATCTGCTCCTGGCGGTCGGGATTGGAGGAATCCACCACATGGATGATCATATCGGCATGGACGGCTTCTTCCAGCGTGCTTCGGAACGCGTCGATCAGGTGGTGAGGCAGCTTGCGGATGAAGCCGACCGTATCCGTCAGCAGGACCTGTCCGCCGCCGGGCAGGGAAAATACACGGGTCGTGGGATCCAGTGTGGCAAACAGCGCGTCCTGCTCCAGAACCGAAGCCCCGGTCAGGGCATTCAGAAGGGTGGATTTCCCCGCATTGGTATAGCCGACGATCGCTGCGGTCTGAACACCGCCGCGGATCCGGCCGGCCCGGGTAACCTCCCGGTGACGCACCACCTCTTCCAGTTCTTTTTTCAGGGCGCTGATCCGCTCGCCGATCAGCCGGCGGTCCATTTCCAGCTTCTTTTCACCGGGGCCGCGGGTCCCGATGCCGCCGCCGAGCCGGGAAAGGGAGGATCGCAGGCCCACCAGCCGGCTGCTTCGATAGCGAAGCTGGGCCAGTTCCACCTGGATTTTTCCTTCTTTTGTCCGGGCGCGGGACGCGAAAATGTCGAGGATCAGCTGGGTGCGGTCACAGACCTTGCACTGCAGCTCATCCGAAAGGCCGTTCAGCTGCGCCGGCGTCAGTTCGTCATCACAGATGATGCCGTCGGCGTCGTACAGATACAGCATGCTGTTCAGTTCTTCCAGTTTTCCGGCTCCCAGATAGGTTGCCGGATGGACGTGCTCCCTGCGCTGGATCAGTTCCTCCGCAACCTCCGCGCCGGCGGTGTTCGCCAGCTCCCGGAGTTCATGAAGGGAACTGCGGATTTCTTCCTCGGAAGCATCCGCGGCCGCGACAAGGATCATTCTTTCCGGTCGTTCTTCGTTTTGGAACATAGATCAAAGACTCAAAAACTGATATTCTCTCTTCATTTCCGGGTCATTCGGATACTGCTTCAAAAACTCTTCCGCCTTCTCTTTGGCTGTTTCGAACTGCTCCAAAGCTTCATAGGCAACCACCTCGTTGAACAGAAGGCTCCGCCTTAAATCTTCATCTCCGAGCCGGAGGCCTTCCGCAATATACTGCAGCGCGGCATCCGCCCTTCCCTGGGCGATCTCGCACAGCGCGAGGCCGTTATAGCCGTCCGCCGGCGCGGAACCGTCCCGGATCTCGTTCTCGTAAAGAGAACGGGCAGCGGAAATGTTTCCTTCGTCAAGATAAAGATTTCCCAGCGCCGCTACGGCTGCCGACCAGCCGGCATCCACTGCCGTCTGGAACTCCTCTTTCGCCTTTGCGTTGTCCTGCAGGCGGGCATAGATCTTCCCGAGGTTCGTATGATCTTCCGGCGTTTCCGGCACCCGTTCCAGGGCTTTCTCCAGATAGGCCGTCCCGTCCGCTTCCAGATGCGCTCCGGCGCATTCTTCATAAATCAGCAGATAGATGGAATAATCCGGATTGTCCGCAATCGCGCGGTCGAAATACTCCCGGGCAAGAGTCTCCTCCCCGTTCTTCAGATGAAGGCTTCCCAGCATGGCGCAGGCCAGGTAAGGCCGCTCGCCTTCCATCAGGGATTCGTACAGGGCTTCCGCGCTGATCGGGTCGTTCATCCGGGTAAAGCATTCGGCCTGATAATACTTGACGTCCTCGACAAACGCTTCGTTATCGACCTTCAGATACTCGAGGGCGTAATCCAGCAGCTGCATCGCATGCTTGTAATCGCCCTTTTCCAGATAGACGATTCCCTGGGCGCGGCAGCTTTCCGCCAGACGTCCGTCGATGTCCGCCGCGTCCTGAAGCTGCTTCAGGGCTTCGTCATAATCGGAATCCATCAGGGCCTTGATCCCGGCCTCGTACGCTCCGGAATCATCCGGATCCAGGGCAAGGGGATCACAGCCGGTCAGCGTCAGCGCCGCGGCCATAAGGACGGCACAGACGGCTGCTGCGGCTGCGGAACGGCTATTTTTTTTCAGCTTCTCAGGCATAAAGATCTTCATTATATTCTCCGTCCCGGACCAGCTGAGCAAAGGATTCGATCACGGCTTCCTTATCTTCCTGATAGGTCACGCCGAACCATGTTGCGTCGGTCGGCAGGACGGTGACCTTCGCTTTTCCATCACGGATCAGCTCGTCAATAAAGATCGGAAGCAGGAATTCGGATTTGAGGTCTTTCTCTCCTCCCGAGGCCAGAAAACGCTGAAATCCGCTTTCCAGAAGCTCCGGAAATTCTCCGTCAAAACCCCACATGTTCATGGAAACCAGGTTCTTCGGATCCAGCCTGCGTTCCCCGTTTTCGTTGAGAACCGCGGCCCCTTCCGGCGTCCGGACGATGTTTTTGGTCTCATCGATTCCGGTCAGGTATCCGCTTTCGTCCACCTCGCAGACTCCCCGGGTTACTCCGCCGTTATCGCTTAAAGTATTGCCGAGCAGGAATCCGGCCATACAGATATCGGATACGCCCTCTTCTTTCACGCGGTCCGCCACCAGCCAGTCATGAAGAAGCACGTACGGCTCTTTTCCATAATAATCATCGGCATTGATCACGGCGAAGGGGCCTGTGATCACGTCTTTTCCGGCAAGGACCGCCTGGCCGGTTCCCCAGGGCTTGGTACGGTCCGCGGGACAGGAAAAACCTTCCGGAAGATCCTCCAGCTCCTGGAATACATATTCCACCTTCGCTTTTGTTTCGATTCTCCGGCCGATCAGACGCTGGAATTCCTCGAAAATATCCTTTCTCAGGATAAACATGACCCGGTCGAAGCCGGCTGCCAGCGCGTCATGAATCGAATAGTCCATGATCAGCTCGCCGGAGGGACCGACCGGGGTAAGCTGCTTGATACCCTTCCCGAAACGGCTGCCGATACCGGCCGCCATGATGACCAGTGTTGTTTCTTTCATGATTATTCTCCCCTGTTCTGTTGTAATGATATTGTTTCTGCGTGTCTTTCGCGCTTCCCGCGCGTTATATTCCATTACTGTTTACCGGCCCTTAATCTGCGCCGGCCAGTTTTTCCGCCTGGTCGGCCGCGATCAGCGGATCGATGATCTCGTCCAGGTCCCCTCCCAGAATGGCTTCCAGCCGGTGGGAGGTGTATTTGATCCGATGGTCCGTAACCCGCCCCTGGGGGAAGTTGTATGTACGGATCTTCTCGGAACGGTCCCCGGTGCCCACCTGGCTTTTGCGGTTCCGGGCCTCTTCCTCATGCTTTTTCTGAAGTTCCATCTCATACAGCCTGGAACGCAGGACCTTTATGGCCTTTTCCTTGTTCTTCAGCTGGGATTTTTCATCCTGGCAGGAAACCACCATCCCGGTGGGGATATGGGTCAGCCGCACAGCGGAATCCGTCGTATTGACGCACTGGCCGCCGTTGCCGGACGCGCGGAATACGTCGAAACGGCATTCGCTCAGGTCCAGATGGAAATCCAGTTCTTCCGCTTCCGGCATGATGGCCACGGTGATCGTCGAGGTATGGATCCGTCCTCCGCTCTCCGTTTCCGGTACGCGCTGCACCCGGTGCACGCCGCTTTCGTATTTCAGGCGGGAATAGGCGCCGCGGCCGTTGATCTGGAACGTTGCTTCCTTAAAGCCCCCGAGACCGATCTCGTTCAGAGAAATCAGTTCGGTGGAATAGCCGTGATCCTCCGCGTATTTATGATACATCCGGTATATTTCCGCCGCGAAAAGGGCGGCCTCGTCGCCGCCGGCCCCGGCACGGATCTCCACGATAACGTTTTTCTGATCATTGGGATCCCTGGGAAGAAGAAGGATTTTCAGCTGCTGCTCCAGAACATCGTACCGGTCCCGCGCTTCCGCCAGCTCCTCCTTCAGCATTTCCCGCATTTCTTCATCTTTTTCCGTGCCGAGAAGAGTCAGATCATCCTCAATGATCTGCCCCGCTTTTTTATAGTCCTGGTACGTCTGCGCGACCGGGGCAAGCTCCGCTTCCTCTTTCAGCAGCTTCTGAAATGCAGCGGAATCCGCCGCCGCGTCCGGCAGGCTCAGGCTTTTATGAATTTCGTCCAGTCGAAGGAGGATGTCCTCCAGTTTATCAAACATCGTCTTCTCCGCTTTCGGGCCCCGGCATTTTTCCGACGGCAACCCGGTCATTGCCGGCAAGATCCGCAAGGATCCCGATCTCTTCGTAACCGGCATCGGCGAGCATGCCGCTCACCGCTTCGCCCTGGTCAAAGCCGATTTCCAGGCAAAGCCAGCCGTTTTCCTTCAGATGATCCTTCGCTTCGGGGATGATTCTCCGGTAATAATCCAATCCGTCCGCTCCGCCGTCCAGCGCGGTCACCGGTTCATGATCCCGGACCTGGGTTTCCAGACCGGCGATCTCCCCGGTACGGATGTACGGGGGATTGGAAACAATGGTATCAAAATATCCTTTTACATTGGAAAACAGATCGCTCTCCATGAATTCGCAGGAAGCGCCCAGTGTCTGCGCGTTCTTTTTCGCAGCGGCCAGAGCTTCTTTTGAAATATCGACTCCGGTTCCTTTGAGTTTCTTTTCCAGGCACAGGGTAATGAGAATGCACCCGCTCCCCGTTCCGAGATCCAGTACCTCTGCCCCGTCCTCCGTCCGGTCCAGGGCTGCCTTGACAAGATTCTCCGTATCAAAGCGCGGTATCAGGACATTTGCGTTCACCTCAAAGCTGCGGCCGTAAAAATCGGCGCTTCCGGTCACGTACTGGACCGGTTCCCCGTTTTTGCAGCGTTCAATCAGTCCTTCCAGCACCAGCCGCTTTGAATCCGTCATGATGGTATCCGTATCCCGGGCATATTCCCGCAGCCCGATTCCGTTGACGAAAAAGGCCAGCTTGCGCGCCGCGGCCGAAGGCTCCGGCACACCCGCCGCTGCCAGTTCTTTTGCCGCGTGGGAGACGGCCATGCGGTAAGTCATCCGCGGAACATCCAGGTCAAATTCCTTTTTCAGAAAGGCCCGCCAGTCGAAAACCGCTTCCACAGCCGCGATGGCGACCTCTGCCATGCTTCGGTCCGGTTCCCGGGTCGTCAGCTTCTGGATGGCCAGGCCGGGCTTGCTCATCCAGTTCACAAAGCGGTTGTCCGAACTGCCGGCCAGCCGGATCAGTTCGTAGGAGATGCCCGCGATCACCGGGATCAGGAGAATCCGGATCACAATCCGCATCAGATGCGTTTTCGCCTGGACCAGCATCAGAAGAACGGCGCTGACGATAATCACGAAAAACAGAAAGCTGGTTCCGCAGCGTTTGTGGAACCGGGAGCTTTTCATGACATTGTCCACGTTCAGGGGCAGGCCGTGCTCCACACAGTTGATGCACTTATGCTCCGCTCCATGATACATAAAAGTCCGCTGAATATCCTTCATCCGGCTGATCAGGATGATATATACCATGAAAATGACAATACGGATGATGGACTCAAACAGGGAAAGGGCCCATGCGGCGGTAATCCACCGCTCCATCAGGTGCATCAGAAAATACGGCAGCGCCATAAAGATTCCCACCGCAAGGGCTACGGCCAGAATCAGCGTGCCGGTCACAAAGACCTTTTCCTCTTTTTTCTTTTTCTCTTCTCTTTTTACCAGTTCCTCTTCCGAGAGGGCGGAAAGATCTTCCTCTTCTTCCTCTTCGAAAAAGGTGGACGAATACATCAGGCAGGAAATGCCGGTGACCATGGAACTGATGAAGCTGTAAACCCCGCGGACAATGGGAATCTTCAGGAAGGTCTTTTCCCTTCCCGCGCCCTTTACGTCTTCGGTTTTTACTTCAATCTCCTGGTCGGGCTTTCGCACGGCAATGGCATACTGATCCGCATTGCGCATCATAATGCCTTCCATTACGGCCTGCCCGCCGATCTTCGAATTAACTGCCATCCAACACCTCTGTGCCGTCTTCATTCTCCGCCATCCCTCACAGGGAATGGCCTATCGTTTATCATATCACAGATTTCCCCGGAAACGAAGAAAAGGTTGAGATCTTTCAACCTCAACCTGAAATCCCCTGAAATAAAACGGATTATTATAAACCGTATTTCTTGTTGAACTTCTCAATACGTCCGCGTGCCTGGGCGGCCTTCTGCTGTCCGGTATAGAACGGATGGCATTTGGAGCAGATTTCAACGTGGATATCTTCCTTCGTTGAACCGGTCTTGAACGTATTGCCGCAGTTGCAGGTCACAGTCGCCTGATAGTACTCCGGATGGATTCCGTTTTTCATGTTTTTCACCTCTTCCCGAAAGCTCTTTATTTCACAGCTTTTTGCAAAGCATAAGTATTCGCTGAAATGAACAGCTTTGATATATTAGCACAATTATTTTGGGAATGCAACGGTTTTTGTATTAGGAAAGAAAATATTTTTCTTTTTTTTGACGTACTTGCATGGGCTTAACCCCAGCCCCTGATTCTTTTGGTAAACCTGCAGTGATGATATGGGGCGGGGACAGTGGCTTTTTTGACGTACTTGCATGTG
>CADBNG010000014.1 GCA_902795985.1 uncultured Lachnospiraceae bacterium | reverse complement strand
TGGTATGGAGCATGCTGCTGGAGCGTTTATGACAAGAGCATGAACAGATATATAGTGATGCTTGTCTCGGCAACGGACTGACAAATTCGGAGTTTGGTGTACTAAAAGAAATAATCCTTTTGCTTGGAGCATTAGGAGGAACAATTGGAGCTATCATAATGGTTTTCGTAGTAAAGGTGCCAGGCACCTGGGGAGCATATGTACAAACCTCAGTTAAGAACTTTTCTGGCCGTGTGCGACGCCGGCAGTTTTACCGGCGCTGCCGGCAATCTGTTTATTACGCCGAGCGCGGTCGTTCAGCAGATCAATACGCTTGAGCGGGACCTGGGCGTTAAGCTTTTCAACCGCTCGCAGGGCGGCGTCAGTCTGACCGCTGCCGGTGAGTTCCTGCGCGAAAATGCGCTGGATTATATCAGGAGAAGCGAAGATATCCGAAGAGAGCTGATGAGCATCCATATGGAGGAACATCGGATCTGCATCGGTACGTCCCTGTTTGAAAAATGCCGTCTGCTGTACGAACTGTGGGTCCTTTTTTCACAGAAGGAATCGGGATACGAGATCCAGATGGTCAATATCATTATGGGACAGACGATCCCGGCTAAAACAGACCTCATCGAGAGCGTCAACAGCGGGATCGTCTGGATGAATGACTGGGATTTTCTGAAGATATGTGACGTGCCCTTTGCTTTCGCGGTCCCGATGGGGCACCCGCTTGCGGCCAGAGAGGTCATCACCCTGGCGGATCTGGAAGGAGCCAGGGTCTTGTCGCTGAACCGGGGCGAAGGCCCTGTGATCAGTCCGATCCTTAATACGCTCAGGGAAAGCCGCGTGAATATTGCATATCCCGAGACCGCAAACCCGGCCATCCTCTGGGAATCATCCTTCCACAACAGCATTGTGCTTGTGCCGGCCTGCTGGCATGACATATTGATGAATATGAAAGTGATCCCCTGCAGGTGGGATCATACCATTCCCTATGGCATTTTCTACCGTACAACCCCCCGGCAGGATGTTGAGACTTTTCTTGCGTTTGTGCGGGAGACGTACGACCGGAACAACCCGGGAGAGATCATTCCGGTATTATAATACAAGGCTGCCGCGTCAGGTGATACTGGTGCGGCAGCCTCGTTTCGGCTATGTCTTATGCTTTAACATACTTGTTTCATTTCCTGCTTTATACTTCTGCGGCCGCATTCTTGCCGGCTACATATCCGTAGTATACGCAAAGAGAATGGCTGATGCCTCTTAAGCAGATCGGATACTCGACTGCATAGCGGCTGCCCTGGACATTTCCTGTTACATACAGGCCCTTGATGATATCGCGGGTCGGGCTGTCCGGCGTTCCTGCCGTGAATGTATGGCAGTTCTCGTCGCTTTCCAGACCGCCTACGCAGACCAGCATCGCGGTCGTTCCCCACTGGCATGCGTAGAAGGGGCCGTTCTCCACCGCGAACATGCGTGACGCGGGCTTTCCGAAGTCCTCATCATAACCTGCTTTCGCCAACTCATTGTAGCGCTCGATGGACTTTTTGGCCGTTTCAAGCGCGTCTCCTTCAAATCCCATGTTTTCCAGCAGCTCGTCGATGGTTTCACCGGTAAACTGATAAGCTTCTGCTTTGGCGGATACCTTCGTGTACTGGCGGTCCGTGAAGTTCGGATTTGACTCATCCTCATCTTCGGGAATGATATACGCCAGTGCGCCGTGGTTGGGCGGCATGAAGGGAATCTGCTCCGGCCATGCGCTGTCATAGATCTGGAAGCTTGTGTGGTCCGGCTGCAGTTCGATCTGGTTCTCCAGCTGCTGGCCCGGGATGCACTCATTCATGAAGCGCTCGCCGTGCTTATTCAGCTGCAGGAACGGGGTGACGCCCATTCCGCTGCCCATGTGATGCGTCATCGGAGCATGGAAATCCTGCACCTTTGCGCCGATCCAGGCACCCATGCGCAGTCCGTCGCCGGTGCTGATCGGATTACCCTCGACGTCGACGCCCATCATGCCCATGGCGCCCATGCGCATGATATTCTTCTCCAGGATCTCCGGCGCGAAGTGTTTCATGATCTTGTCATCCGCGCCGTTGTCACCGGTTGCCAGGATGACGGCTTTGGCGGCATTGAGCTGGATGTAGCGGTTGTCATTCTGCGCGTCACGGATGATCACGCCTGTGACACGGCCTTCGTCATTCTTCAGAAGCTTGGTGCCGAAGCAGCCGTAGTATGTCTCGGCCCCGTTCTCCAGTGCGGCGTTCAGGTTTGCCTCCACCATGAAGCCCTGCTGGTCCGGCCTGCTTGAGCGAAATTCCATGGATGTGGGGAAGGTCGGGAATTCTTCTTCATGGTAGTCGTAGTTTTCCGGCTGCGGCCAGGCCAGCGGAACAAGGATACCTTTATCCCACTGTTCCTGCGTGACTACCTCGCGGGTCGAATCACAGATCGTCAGATCGGGATAAGCCTCCAGCCACCAGTCCATGACCTCGTGGGCATGGTCGGCCCATTTTTTCAGGATGGCTCTCTTGTTGCGGTAGGTGCATTCACGCATCAGGCGGTTCACGACCACGTCGGTATCTACAATGTTTTCACGACCCCAGCGTTTGTTGAGGGTACCGTTCAGCAGCGCGAATTCGCCGGAACGGCAGTTGAAGGACGCGCTCTTTTCTACGATCGCGACGCTCGCGCCTTCTTCGGCAGCGGCTCTGGCTGCGCTGATGCCGGAAATGCCGGCGCCGATGATGACAATATCATAGTCCTTTGTTTCCGCGATTTCTCCGATCTCGGGCTCCTCGCCAAGCCAGTCGTCGTCTGTCTCCGGTGCCGCGGCCTCTTCGCCGGCAGCGGCGGCGGGGGCTTCTCCCTTGGCCTGCGCGATACAGTCCGCGGCTGCCTGCATGACCGCGTTGGACGTGACGGATGCGCCGCTCACAGCGTCGACCTCGGCGCTCTGCGCATCCAGGATCTGCTGCGCCATCTGATCGGCGATGTCAGCACCGATCCCTTCGGTCTCTCCGCTGGTATCAACAACTACCTCGAGAATGCTTGTCTCATCAAATGTCATCGTGACCGTTACGTCACTTTCAATGCCTGCTGCCGCGGCCGTATAGGTACCGGGCGTATAGACTGCTGCAGCCCCGCCGGCCTCTTCGGCGTGGATGACCCCTGCCAGCAGTGATGAAGCCGCGATGCTGGCGGCTCCTGCCGCTGTGCCTTTCAGAAAGTCACGGCGTGAAATCAATTTACTCATGTCTCGATCTCCTTTCACAAAACTAGAAGATGATAATAACCTGTACACGGTGATTTTCTCACAGATGACGGGCATTTCAAAACGAGTAATTGTCGTCGCAGTATTAAGAAAAACTTAATACTGATGGCAGTTGTAAAACCGGAGGGTTTTGCAGCACCTTTTTTTGTATTAAAAAATCTTGACTAAAGGATGACCGCAAAATGACACAGACGAAAGTTGTTTGTCGTTCTTCTACAGAGGGAAAGCTACGGCATTCCGGTATAGCTTTTTCAGAATACCGAGGAAGGTTTTCAGGCTTTCCCTGTGATCTTCTTTATGCGTACATAAGACGCAGGAAAAGCTCTCTTTGCAGTCAAACGGGATCCAGGAAAACTGTCCGCTGTGATCATTTAAGAAACCGGGAGCAAGACAGATCCCGCGGCCTGCAGCCACATTGGTAAGTGTCGTGTCATGGTCGGCGCTGTTAAAGTAATCTATCTTTCCTGAGCTTATCAGCCGGTGCTGGACCGTGCGGAGCGCCAGGGGCGAGCCTCCGCCGACCATCAGAGTCCGGCCATAGAGATCCTCTTCGCAGATAAGGTTTTTACCGGCAAGCGGGTCGTCCCTGTTTGCGATCAGATAGATCCGGCTCTCAAAGAGGTCGTGGACCTGGATGCCTGCGACCTGTTTCGTCTGTTCCTTCAGAGCAAAGATGATATCGGATTCATTCTGAAGGAACGATTCCATGCTGTTCTCATACCGGAAGCTCGGGACAATCTGTACGTTCGGGCAGGATTCCTCAAACAGCTTCATGGCTTCAGGCAGGAAGTAAAGCGCCTGCCGGACCATCATACAGATGGAAATGCTGTCCTTGTATTTCGCGCTGAAATTCTGCCCTTGTTCAATGGCGCGTTTCAGGTCCTGCCGCATGCCGGTCAGGAAAGAAACAAACTGGGCACCGGCAGGGGTGAGCGCTGTGCCCTTCCCGTTCCGTTCAAAGATGGTGAATCCGACTTCTTCCTCCAGGAGTTTTATCTGGTAGGAAAAGGTGGGCTGAGAGACAAAAAGGTTTTCGGCCGCCCGGCTGAAGTTCAGGGTACGGGCCAGCTCTATGCAGT
>CADBNG010000013.1 GCA_902795985.1 uncultured Lachnospiraceae bacterium | reverse complement strand
GGCAAACAATCCGAGCGCCATGGCGCCGAGGGCGTCAATCCCGTATCGTTTGGCGGAAATCTCCACATTTTTTCTTTTCAGAAACGCCTTAAAACCTTTTTCATTACTGCTCATCATGATTCCTCTTTCCAATCCGTTCCAGGTAGTTGCGAATCACGTCTTCATATCCGATATCCGTCGGTCGGTAAAAGACGATATCCTTTATTTCCGAAGGCAGGTACTGCTGCTCCACATAATGATTCGGAAAATTATGGGCATACAGATAGCCGTCACCTCTTCCCAGCTTAGTGGCCCCGCCATAATGGGCATCCTGCAGATGGGGCGGAACCGTAGTCTGGACGGAGGAAGCCACTTTCATCGCTTCATCAATCGCAATGCAGGCAGCGTTGCTCTTCGGCGCGCAGGCCACATAGATCGCGGCCTGGGAAAGCGGCAGGCAGGCTTCGGGCATCCCGACCCGTTCCACAACCAGTGAAGCGGCGGCGGCAACCTGTATGGCCTGGGGATCCGCGTTGCCCACATCCTCGGAAGCACAGATCATGATCCGCCTTGCGATAAAGCGGATATCCTCTCCCGCTTCCAGCATCTTTGCCAGATAAAACACGGCGGCATCCGGATCAGACCCCCGCATGCTCTTGATAAACGCCGAGATCACATCATAATGCTGATCCCCGTCTTTATCATAGCGGATCGCCTTTTTCTGAATGCACTCCGCTGCCGTATCCAGATCAATATGGATTTTCCCGTCTTCGGCGCGCTCCGTGGTCAGCGCTCCGAGCTCCAGGGCGTTCAGCGCGCTCCTGGCGTCTCCGGCGCACCGGGAAGCAAGAAAATCCGCGGCATCCTCTTCCAGAACCACATCCAGCGCCGCCAGACCCCGTACGGCATCCCCTGCGGCCCGGTAAAGGAGGGTTTTGATATCCTCTTCCGAAAGAGGCTTCAGCTCAAAAACAACAGACCGGGAAATCAGCGCGCCGTTTACTTCAAAATAAGGGTTTTCCGTCGTTGCGCCGATCAGGACGATGGTGCCGTCTTCCACATAAGGAAGGAGAAAATCCTGCTGCGCTTTATTGAAGCGATGGATTTCATCAATAAAAAGGATCGTTTTCGTCCCGTATAAGGCAAGGCGCTGTTTTGCGGCCTCCACCGCTTCCTCCATATCCTTTTTTCCGGAGGAAACCGCGCTCAGCTGGGTAAATGCCGACTGTGTAGTGTTGGCGATCACCTTTGCCAGCGTTGTCTTACCCGTTCCCGGAGGGCCGTAAAAGATCACGGATCCCAGCCGGTCCGCTTTGATGGCGCGATACAGCATTTTCCCGGGGGCCAGAATGTGACGCTGTCCGACCACCTCGTCCAGCCGTTCCGGGCGCATCCTTGCGGCCAGAGGGGCATCGGTTTTCTGATATTCACTTTGCATATATTCCATCAGATCCATCAGGCACCTCGCGCGACCTTCACGATAAAGGCCGGCCGCTCCCCTTCAGATCCCTCAAAAACAACCGTCCCGAGAGACCGGAGATTCTGTTCATTCAGGTTTTCGAAGTCTTCCCGTTCGCAGGAGCCGACAAAAATGTAGTCGATATCGTATTTTTCAATCAGGGTTTTAATTCTCTCCGGATCGGAACCGGTATAAATCTCGGAGATATCCCTGTTCCGCCCGTTGATTTCATCCGTATCCCCGCGCCAGAGCCACTCATGGGTATACCAACCCATTACGGTCGGCAGGCCGGTCATCGCCGATACCCTGCAATAGGTCGTATAGCTGGTCCCGTTCACTTCCAGAACGACGGGATTGCCTTCCACATTTTTATCAAGCCAGTAAACGGCATCCGCGTCCTCGGGCATTTCATTCGCAAGATAAGCCGTCGCGTCCAGCCCAAGATAGGCCTCTTTGTTTCCTACATCCCCAAACCAGCATTTTACCGAATAGGGGAAATATCCGCAAGTCAGAAGAAGCAGGAACACCAGGAACCAGGTCCCGGCCTGAACAACGGTCCGTACCGTATCCGAAAGAAGCCGGAGCAGCGCGTAGACCATGGAAATGCCGAACATGACATAGGCCTGGTATGTAAACTTGAACATCGTATTCGCCCGGGATAATCCCTCTCCGTAGATATCCTTCACATAAAGGATTTCCGGAGCAAGGACCAGACCGATGGCGCAGCATCCGAAAAGAAGGGCCGTCATGTCGGACAGATCCATCCGCGCGAGCACCCTTTTCAGGCCTCCGGCATTTTCCGGCACCAGGCTTTCGTCAAAAGCCGCCTTTCCGGAAAAAACATAAACTGCCAGAAGAATGACGGACAGTATCGGAAGGCCCCAGAGAATAGCCAGCTGGTAAAAAGCCGAATGGTAAACAGACAGGCCGATACCCGACTGCATGGTCTTAAAAGCGGATAAGAACGGTGCCGCGACCAGGAACTGACCGATAAACAGGGCCAGAATACGCATGATATAGCACATCAAGGCTTCGGGCAGCGAATACCCGTTCTGACGGAAAGTCATGAGTCCGGAAGCAATGACAAACACCACGAAATAAATCGCGAAATCCCAGTAATTCATCCATTGGAACATCCCGATCAGCAGCGCGAACAGCCAGAGATAGGGATCCGCGAAAACATCTTTCAAAAGGCCGGCCGTATCCCCCGTCAGCGGCGTTTCCAGTTTCCGTTTCTCTTCTCTTTTCCGTATCCAGGCATATAAAAGGCCGAGAAACAGAAGAACGAAAACAAGATTCACGACATGGGCATGCAGATCTCCGAGCACAAATGAGTAAGAAGGGAATTCATGAATACAGTTGTCTGCCGTTTCCGGATTATGGCCGATATATCGGGTGGAGGACGGAAACCAGTACGTCTCGTACCCGGACAGTTTAAACACACTGCCGAACAGTCCGTACAGCACATAGTGCATGTTTCCCGCCAGTGAAACCGCTCCTCCCGAAAGCAGCCCGGCGACAGCGGAAACCCCGAAGCCGGGTTTTCTTTCTGCTGTTCTGCCGGAATACAGGTGCCAGCCGATGGAAAACGGCATGACGAAAGTAAAAGCCGCAATCAGACATTTGGAAATATTGTAAGTCTCATGAACCCGGGTCCCTGTCAGTTTGGTCAGAAAAACGGCAAAGAACTGGCCGCCGTAGTAATAATTGATCCCGTCCGAGGCATGCCACATATCCACGGCGGGGATATGGGTATCCCTCATCATGGCGGCCATAAAGCCATAGTCCATGAATTTTTCCGTGGACAGGGCTTTGGGATTGAAGCCGGTGAAATAGGTCCACATCAGAAATACGGTCAGAAACAGCAGTTCTTCCAGCAGGATCAGGTCCAGGGAGAAGCCTTCTTTTGGAAGCAGAGGACCGGCCGCCGCCTTTTTCCGGTGGAGCGAAAAAAACAGAACGCAGACTGCCGCCGGAATAAGGACGCACAGAAAACAGGCCCAGCCGGTAAAAGGAAGAACCCGGGCTCTCCCGAGAGCAAACATGAGGTAGCAGCTTACTGCCATTCCCAGTGCTTTCGAGAAGACCCAGCCCCGGTCCGCAAATGCCGGGAACAGGCGCGCCGCTGCCGGAAAAGCCAGGAGGCCGATCAGCAGCGCGGCAATCCACCACAATAGAAAAGGCGTGCTGTCGGAGCCCAGCATAAAGGTCGAAATAAATGCGACCCCG
>CADBNG010000012.1 GCA_902795985.1 uncultured Lachnospiraceae bacterium | reverse complement strand
CGGCGACGTTCCGGCCTCCACCGTTTCCGGTATCATAGCGGATGAAATGGCCCTCGGAATGGTAAATCAGAAAACCACGGCCGTCCGTATTATCCCGGTTATCGGCAAAGACGTCGGCGATTCCGTCGAATTCGGCGGCCTTCTGGGCTCCGCCCCGGTCATGCCGGTCAACCGGTACTCCTGCGCGGAATTCATCGCCCGCGAGGGCCTGATTCCGGCACCGATCCACAGCTTCAAGAATTAACAGGAACAGCACAAAGGGGGACAGGTGCTTTGTGCTGTTTTCTGATACAAAAGGGACAGGCGCTTTGTGCCGTTTTTCAGCACAAAATGCCTGTCCTCTTTATGTCATTTTAAGTTCAGAACCGTCGGCCCGATCCGGAATGGGTCCGGCCGGAAGAGCCGGAGTAGGAGCGCGAATAGGAGGACCGTCGGGAAGAGGAACCGCCGGAGCGGCTGTCGTCTTTGCTTACGGGAGAATAGGTCCGGGTGGTGGAAGTACCGACATGGGTATTCCGGATCTTACGGACAGCCAGGCTGCCCGGCACGATATAACGGTCCGCGCGTTCCTCCACCGCCGGCGAAGCCATTTTCCTTCGCGCCTTGGAGAGAGAGGCGGCCGCAAAGATCAGCCCGATAAGAAGTTCGGCAGCGATGGCGCCTCTCCAGAAAGAAGCCGTCCTCGGTGCCCTGCCGGTTCGAAGCATATGCGCGCTCTGATCCAGCCATCGGTCGATGGCAGCATAATACTCACCGTCGTACAGAAGATCGTCACAGTAATGACACAGGCGTTTACGGTTGGTATCTGTCAGCTTTTCCGACGCGGACCCGGAGGCAAAGACCCTGGATTTTCCTTTGTAGCCGGGACGCTTGAAAACATTCAGCAGAAGGCCGTCGTAGTTTTCTCCATAGCCATAGCCGTTGTAATAAAAGTACAGGCCGGAATACTCCTCCCGGTCCAGGACCCCTTCGTTCCGGGCAGTGTGGATCACGATATCCTGCCCGTACGTTGCGGAGAGTTCTGCGGCTTTTTTCTCCAGCTGCGCGATTTCTTCCCCCGATAAAACGCGGGCTTCATCGATCACCCGGGGAGAGTCCTCGTTGTGATACCGTTCAAAGCCGGGGCTGCCGACGAGATCCGCCCACTCCGGGGTATAGGGAGAACCGGTGCGGTACAGCCGGCGGAAGTTTTCAATCCAGTCGGATACGCCCTCGTAATAATCCCCGGCGGACATATAGCTGTACAGCAGGTCATCGATATCATTGGCCGCATCCTCGGTATAAAGAGCCATGGTTTCCGGCCCTGTGCAGCAGACCCACCAGCCCCGGTCATTGGGATCCATGCAGATAAACAGGCAGACCCCTTCATAGTCCTCCCCGATGCCGTATCCGTTGAAATCAAAGAAATCCGCGGCGAGAATCTTATGGTCCATCCCGTAAGCGGACAGGTCGGTATAGATCACGATGTCCTTCGACAGTTCCTGACGGATCACGGCGAGACGGTTTTCCATGACGGCTTCCTCGCCGGAGGAAAACAGGTCGGCGCGGTCGACAACCCGGGGCGCCGTGTCGTCATGATAATCCGGAAAGGCCGCGGGATCTTTCGGGTACCAGTCCGGCAGCCCGCTGTTTTCACCGACGCGCAGACCGGAGTCCGGCAGCGAAGAATCTCCGGCGGAGTCGGAGGCACGGTAGTAATCCTCATTCAGAAAGTCATCCGCGCAGACGGAAGCCGCGGTGAGGATCACGGTCAGAAGGATGGACAGAATAAACAGTCGTTTTTTCATAGCTGTCACACCCCCAGAAAATAGAGAAGAACCGTTGCCAGAATCAGCGCGCCGGAAACAATGCCGAAGCGCTTGAAAAAATACAGGAAGCTGGCCGCTTTACCTGTGGGAAGCTGTCCTACGACCTTCCCTGTCTGCCCGTTGACCGCAAAGGGGTAATTCTTCCTGCCATACTGAATATCGAACAGATAGACCGGGAAAAGCAGGTATTTCGCGTCGATATCGGCATTCAGCCTTCCGCTGTCATGGGAAACGCCAAAAAAGCCGTCGCCGGCTTCGGAAGTGATGCGCGACATGGCGGTATTGTTCATCCGGTGAACGGCCCTCCGGGATACGGCATCCTTTTTTTCGTCAAACCGGTCGGCGGTAAAACCCGCAAGATAACGCAGGTCGAAGGGCCTGGCTTCCTCCGTACGGAACGGCTCCAGGGAATCCATCAGGCTGTCATCGATCTTTGTTCCCGCGTCCACCGGGAGACTATCAAAAGCAACGGAAGCGTCCCGGTCCAGTTTATAACGGTTTATGTCGGTAATCAGGTAATCACCGGAACGGCGGGTCCGCCGCGTTTCGCCGTTAAAGGTCAGTTCGCCGTAGAGACGGCCGGTAAAGAGCCAGAAAGGGGCGTATACGCCGGTCACCGGCCCGATGGAGCTTTCCGAGAAAAAGCCCCTCGGAAGAAGCTTCTTCCCTTTATAAAACCGTCTGACCGCGGGGGAAAGATCCTGTGAAGCGATTTGAAAGGGAATCACCCCGTCCGGCCGCAGAGGGCCGGAAACCTTTTCGGTCAGAACGATGTTGTTGCCGCAGTAAGGACAGGTGAGCGCAGACTGTTCCGCGGGAGCGATCAGATCGGCGCCGCAGGAAATACAGGCGTAGACGGGAAGCCCCTCCGCCTCCGGATCCTTCACCGAATCGCTCAGTTTTTTGAAATCAAAGCCGGACAGCTCTTCCGCCTGTCCGGACAGGGCGGAAGCGTCTGTGCTTTCTTCTTCGGAAGCGGGCTTTTGGACTTCCAGACGGGTATCGCAATAATCACAGATCAGCAGGCCTGCCGCCGGGTCAAACCGCAGGGCGGCGCCGCAATTGGGACATTTTTGTTCATGAATACCGGACATGGCAGTGCCTCCGTCGGGACGGGTTTTGTGTTGATGCTTCTATCATAACATACCGGGAAAGTGTTTGCATTGGTCTGAACAGGTCAAAATGGGACCGCTCCCGCTCAGGTCTACGCTCCGCTTCGGTCGGTGCTAAGCCCGTGCCACCGGCACGCAGTCCCCTCGCTCCAGCGGTATTATGGCTCTCGGCTTCGTGGCTTATATTAAATCAAGGCTTTGAACTGATCGCCAGGTACCGGAGCTGCGGATGTCCCCTTCAGATATATGTCTGATTTGGAGTTGTTTAAAACCCCGTCCTTTCCGCCCCTTTCTTTACAGTTGCCACAGCCAGTACGAGTGAAGGGCTGAGCGGAACGACGCCTGACGACGGGGACACACGGCCTTTTGATCGTCCGGTTTGCCGGTCATAATTTTGGGCCGGATCCGTGGAAAAGGATGCCGTTTTATGTTGGAAATAACAACGGATTTAGTGTAGTATACAATTGTGTAAAAGGATACTTTGACCCGAAAGAAGCAGCCCCGGTTTCCGGTACCGGATTTTGTCATGTTCCAAAAAAGCAGGACGGATTAATGAGAAAAAAACTATTAATAGTCTGGATAATTCTTTGCATGGCAGCAGTTTCCCTGCAGCCGGCTTTTGCAGCGGAGGTTTTGACGGACGACACGGTGGATGAGACGGTCCCGGCGGAGGAGAGCGGCCTGCCGGTGACATCCACGGAGCACGGGGAACCCGCCGCGCAGGAACCGGCGCCGGCAGAGGAGAAACAGACAGAACAAATACCGGCAGACGAAGAAAAGTCTGAAACGCCGGAACAACCTGAAACGGAAGAGATCGAAATCCCTGTGGAAGAGGAGAATGAACCCCTTCCGTCCTATGTCCGGGCAGCGGTGACGGAGGACACCCCGGTTATCGCAATGTTCGGAGACAGCATCACGCGGGGATCAGCCGGACACGGCGTTACGGTGTCTGAAAAGATCCCGAAAATAATCGGCAAATGTCTGGGTGTGACCTGCGACAACTACGGCGTAAGCTACATGGGATGGCTGCGGACGGTTCCGGATACCGGGCAGAGAGCCTATGATAAGATCAGTTCCACAGACCTGTCGCCCTATAACACCTTTGTTCTCTGTTACGGGGTCAATGATGATAAAACACCGGACCTGATCCTTGGTGACTGGGACAGCGAGGATCCGGGAACGGTTGTCGGGCAGATGCGCAAATGCATCCAGTATCTATTCTCCGAAAAACCGGACTGCCGGATTATTATTGTCGCGCCGTTTATAACCGCGAACGATAAGCGGGGTGCAATGCGTGAAACGTTCCGGCTTGTGGCGGAGGACTACGGGATTCCCTATATCGACCAGGATGACAGTCCGGTAAACGCGTCCACGGTTTCCGAGGCCCTGACGGACGGAATCCATCCGACGGAGGAGTATCATCTGAAGCTGGGGTACTGGCTTTCCTCCCGGCTCCGTGAGATTCTGGAAATCCGGCCGGATATTTCCAGGGCGTCAGCGCCGCTGAAAAGCTCCTATGCCTTTACCGGCACCGGGATCCGGCCGCTGGAAGAAGTCACTCTCCGTGTGGATGGTAACAATATAACGCTGGAAAACGGGACGGATTATACGCTGTCCTACAGCAACAACAAAAATGTGGGCACAGCAACGGTTACACTGCGGGGGATCGGGGATTACCAGGGGACGCTGACAAAGACTTTCGGGATCACTGCGGTGAAGCTGGCTTCCCTTAAAGTCAAATATCCGGCGATGCAATACAGCGGTTCCTGTCGGACCCAGTCAAAAGCGGCGGTGGTGACGGCAAATATTAACGGGACTGCGAAGAAGCTGACGTATGAGAAAGATTATACGGTCAGTTATAAGAACAACAGGAAAGTCGGCATAGCAACCATGACCGTTACGGGAACCGGGAACTTTACCGGAACCATTTCGAAGACGTTTAAGATTATCCCGGCCGGCACCACGATTGCGAAGATTACGCCAGGGGAAAAAATGCTTACTGTCGCGTGGCGGAAGCAGAAGGTTCAGGCGGACGGATGTCAGATCATGTACAGCACGGATTCGAAATTCCGCACCTGTAAAACGGCGGCTGCCAGCTCGTCCCGGTATTTTCGGCGGATTATCGGTCTGAAGGCGAACACGAAGTATTATCTGAAGGTCCGGACCTACAAAAAGGTAGACGGCAGAACCATCTATTCAGAATGGAGTGAGGTTCAGACAGCGAGAACGGCCGGATAAAAAGAGCAGAAAGATACAGAAGAAAAAAGCGGATTCGGTATGAAAACCGGTCCGCTTTTGCTTTGATTCATGGCAGGCTTCAGGTCAGACATATCCCCGGTCACCCCGCGGTTTGCGGCAGAGCCGGTCCCTGCACTCGCTGCATTTCAGGCTGCGGTTGGAGAGGGTGGTGAACCGTTCCGGGAAGACCAGGAAACTGATTTCCCACGCAGCCCAGATGATGATGGCCACGACGGCCAGGGAGAAGGCGTAAAAGCTTCTCATGATATAAATAAGCGGCGAGAACATCATCAGGTGGTCCCAGTTGAAAATACGGCAGGTGGTGCAGCATTTGTTTTTCATGATGAAAACCCGGAAGGGGCACCAGAACAGGACGCAGATCAGGTCGCAGACGTAGAAGGTCACGGCAAACAGGTAAAGATGCCCGCCCTCGATCAGCCGGAATTTATACAGAATCCCGATCGCGATGATCAGCGCGGCCCAGAGGGCAAACACCTTGTAAGCCGCAACGGTGATTCCCTTGATATGGGCGATAAAACGTTCCTTGTTTACTTTTTCCAGCGCGGGAAGATAGTGCAGGCGGAAATTCTTCTGCGAACCGATGGGAATGTAGCGCCGCAGAGGGATCAGCTGCGCCACCATATCAATGATCCAGACAATCCAGACAACATGGGCAAAAGTGAAGGAATGGAAAAAGGCTCCCCAGTCGGGATTGGTTACGATCTCGAACTGGGAGGGAACCGTGAAATACAGAACAAGGGACAGAACATAAATAATGCAGCGGATGACAAAGCGCGCCATGTAGGCGTTGCGCAGCGGCTTCCGCCGGAAACGGTTGGAAATATCCTTCAGTTTATCATTGACGGGCTGAAGATTATCCAGGTTCATACGATCGCCTCTTTTTCATTTTTTGAAGAATTTTATCATATTCACCTTTTGTAGGATTTTATCACAGAAAAGGGCCGGTATGCAAACCATATTAAGAAAAAGTTAAGAAGTATACAGTGAAAACTAACCGGAGGCATTCTTTCGGATCATTGCGGGCAACGGCAGCCCGGACGGAGCGAAACGGTTAATTCAGGCAGATCAGTTTCCGGGTATGTTCGTGGATAAAGGGCACGCCGAAGCGGGCGGATCGGACTCTTTCATAAACGGACGAAGCATAGAGATCCTCCCCATAGACTTCCGGCGGTATTTTCGAGGAAGAAGCTTCCGTACGGAGGCTGCCTTTCTCTGAGACTGCCTTCAGAAGAGCCGCGCAGTCCCGCATTGCCAGAATCCGGACGACGGAAAGCGAAGACTGTTCTGCGGGGATTTTCAGCAGAATGGAAAACAGGGCCCTGGAAACGCGGGACAGGGTGATATTCCGGGTTTTGATGTCCAGAGCGAAGTTTTCAAAGCGGACCAGCCGGTTCGCGTTATGGAGGATCCTTTTCGCCAGATCCGCGGAGACTCCGGCGCAGGCTTCCAGACCTCCGGCATCTTCTTCCAGAAGGCGGACGCCGAGCAGAGCCGAAAAATCATCCGCGCGGAGAAATCCCGGTTCGCGGGATAAAAGATCCCGGCTTTTTTCGGGCAGAGGATTCGGGCAGAGGCTGTTGTCGGTGGAAAGAATGGAAGCCGGAGAGGACAGCAGGGCTTTCCGGATGGCCAGGGCGCTGGGGAATCCGGGTTCCAGGCGGTCTTCCTGATAGCCCGAGCCTTCCCGCCGGAGCGTTTTCAGAGCAAACGGGGCGTTCATCTTCAGCGCGGCGCGGCAGTATTCCATTCCCAGAATGTTGTTGGGAGAATCCGTCAGCAGGGAGAAATCTCCGTCAAGGGCGGTTTTCAGGGCGGCCGCGCGTGCTTTGGGATAGGAATCCCCGGCTTTCAGCCGGGACTGCAGCTCCGCCTTGAATTCTTCCGGTTCATTGTTCAGGATTTCCGCCATGCGCAGAAGGGGACCGATTTCCCCGCATTCGCTTCCGAACCAGAGCTCATCAATACAGCCAAGGCCCATAAGGATTGAAACAGCGCCGGAGGCAAAACCTCCCGCGTCGGAAAGGGAGTATCGTACCGGAAGCTCGAGTACAAGATCGCATCCTCCGTAAAGCGCGGCTTCCGCCCGTACATATTTGCTGACGATGGCCGGTTCACCCCGCTGTACGAAATCGCCGCTCATCACCGCCACGATATAGTCTGCGCCGGAACGTTCCCGCACCGTGCGCAGAAAATATTCATGTCCAGAATGGAACGGATTGAATTCCGTTATAACTCCCGCTGTTTTCATGCCCCGATTCTAACAGAAAAGCCCCGGATTAT
>CADBNG010000011.1 GCA_902795985.1 uncultured Lachnospiraceae bacterium | reverse complement strand
CGGATCAGCAGCATCAGCGGCATGCCTTTTTTGATCCGGATGCTGCGCAGACCGATTTCATAGACGATAAAGCCGCAGTACATCAGCGCCAGCGGCGTGACGGTATTGCCCAGATACCCTGCCAGGGACATCAGCATGTCCGGCAGCCGGACATCCAGAAGCAGCAGGAGATAAGCCGCGATGATCGAAAGGATCGGCGGTTTTAAAAAGATATCTTTCAGAAAGCCGGCGATCCGCTGACCTGCCGGCAGGGAAGCTGCCGCCGCACCGGGCTCTCTTCCGGCGTGTTCGATCAGCAGGATGATGACGGTCTGCGTAAATATCGTGGAGATCATATAATAGATCATGACATAGGGGACGGAAACCTCTCCGAACAGGCCGAGTCCCATCGGCAGACCGATGAACAGCGTGTTTGAAAGAAAAGCGAGAGAAATGAAGACCCCGCTTTGTTTTCTCGGGAGACGAAGGAGTTTTGCGGCAGCGACGCTGACCGCCAGCGAGATCAGGATCGTGCAGAGGGGGACGAGAAGGTAGCGGCCGAACTGACGGACCTCCTCCCGGTCCAGATTTTTCAGAAGGCCGGCGATCGTATTCGCGGGAACGCCGATGTTGATGACATAACGGCTGATGAATTTCTTTTCCGGCGCATGGACCCACCCGAGCGCGCTCAGGCCGTATCCGACGGCCATCAGTAAGAATATGATCGACACCGCGGAAAGCGCGTGCAGAAAAACAGCCATGTTTTTACCCCTTTCATCAAAACAACAGAATAAAGAATAGCAGATCCCGCCGTTTCCGTCCAGAGAAGCATCCGCGCGGCCGGTGCCAGTCCGGAATTTGACAGAAAATCGGCCGTGCGTCATACTTTTCCTTACCGGATGGTTCCGGCGAGCAGGAAAAAAGGAGCATCGGATCATGGGTATCAGACTTCACAGTGAAGATCCTTTTATAAAAGAACATCTGACGGAAGGGGCCGTGGGACTTGAACTGGAGTCTCACCGGATTGATCCGGAGGGACATCTTGCACAGACGGACCATCCGTTCCCGGAGTCTTCCCGGATCGACCGGGATTTCGGAGAAGCCCAGACGGAAATCGGGACATCCCCGGACCGGAACGTCAACAAGGCGGTGGAGGAACTGAAGCAGCTGCTGACGCGGCTTCATACGAAACTGAAAGAAAACGGCGAGCTGCTCTGGCCTTTTTCCAATCCCCCCATTCTCGGCGGGGAAGAGGACATCCGCATCGCCCGCTATGAGGGCGACAGGCAGGAAAAGACGCTTTACCGGGAATATCTGTCCGGCAAATACGGAAGGTATCTGATGACCTATTCCGGCATTCATTTCAATTATTCTTTTTTGCCTGAGCTGATACAGAGGAATTTTGAGCTGGACGGCGGCGGCGATCCGGGCGGATATAATGACCGGTTTTATCTGGAGCTGGCCCAGAAAGTTCTTCAGTATGGCTGGGCGGTCGTGGCGCTGCTGGCGGCAAGTCCGGTACTGGACAGTTCCTTTTTCGAAAAAGGCCGGTCCGGGAGGACCGTTTTCGCGGGGAAAGCCTCCATGCGCTGCAGCGAAGAGGGCTATTGGAACTTTTTTGCGCCGGTACTGGATTACAGCAGCATTCCGGCCTATACTGCCTCGATTCAGAAATATGTGGATAACGGAATGCTTTGCCAGGCGGCGGAGCTGTATTATCCGGTGCGGATCAAAAACCCCGGCGTGTATTCCCTTGCGGGTCTGGCGGAAAAAGGAATCGATCATATCGAACTGCGCATGATCGACCTGAATCCCTTCTCGGATCAGGGAATTGAGCTGCGCGACGCGGTCTTCATGAAACTGTTCCTGATCTGGCTGGCGTCCAGGGAAGCGACCGACCTGTCTGCGGCACAGCAGGTACAGGCGCTGCAGAATTACAAAACCGCGGCGGCATACGACTGGGATATCGCAAAAATTGTTACAGCGGACGGCCGCTCCGTTTCCGTAAGAGAGGCTTTGCGGGAGATCCTGACGGAAATGCAGCGCTTTTTTGACTTCGGCAGCCCGCTGACCCGGAATAATCTGAGTTTCCAGCTTTCGAAAGTGGAAGACGATAACAACCGGTATGCCGTGCGGGCGCTCCGGGAATACGGAGAGGACTATATTGCCCGGGGGCTGGAGAGGGCCCGTCAGATTCAGGAGAAGTTCTGTCCGTAAACACAGTTCGGAACCGTGCTTTCAAATCCATTGGGACAGGGCCTTTATAAATGATCTCCCGGTGAACCGCGGGAGAGTATCGGGTGCGTTTCGACAGCTGTTGCGTTGTACGGAAGAATGTGATATACTTAAATTAACTCAATAGTTTTCAGTAGAAATCAATTGACCTGCAGACCGGTTTGATGTTTGGCTTCAGACATGTAAGGACTGCGTAAGGACTGCCGGAAGCAGTCCGCCTGAAATTGAAAAAAACTCCTCATTATCGGTGTACAGACCGTCCCCACTGCTAGAATTTCGGACCGGATTTAGGGGGCGTTATTCTGTCCCGGTCATGCAGGAGTTTTTTTATATGAATGGGGCTGGCCCGAAAGGGACGGAGCAGGGGCCGAAGGGGACTGTCCCCTTCGGGATGTTTGCAGATCAACCCCGGATATAGTATGATAATCATTACGGAACAGAGATGCCGGAAAGCCGGCGGATTCCGACTTGTTTTGGAGGTTGTTATGCAGAAATTTCAGCGCAATACCGTTTTTCTTTCGTTAGTGTCCCTGATTGTGGGAATTATTCTTCTGGTGTGGCCGCAGGGAACGTTGATTCTCCTGTGCCGGATTGTCGGCATCGGCTTCCTGATTGCGGCGGCGGCGAATATCGCGGCGGCGCTGACATCTCCGCAGACCGGGACGACGGTTCCGTCCATCCTTTTCAGTGTCCTGCTGGCGGTTATCGGTATCCTGATTCTCGCGCGTCCGATTGCGGCGGCAAAGGTGATTCCGACCGTGGCCGGCATCCTGCTGATTCTGGGCGGCGTCACCAACCTGGTCTCCGGTTTCCGGACCCGTCAGGGGGAAGGGGATGAAAACGGGGTATTCCAGTTTATCCTGGCCGTCCTGTACATTGTTCTGGGTATTGTCATTATTTCGGCGCCCCTGATCTCAGCGGACCTCGTGATCATCTTCATCGGGGTATCTCTGGCCTATAACGGAGTGGTCGGACTGGTGAAGGCCTTTCAGAACAGAAATACGGAGTAAAAAACATCCTGAAGCAGCATCTCCCCGGATGGAAAGGAGAGCGTTATGAAACGGATCATTTCACTTTTACTCGCGGTTGTACTGATCCTGTCCCAGACCTTTGTGGTTTATGCAGAGGAGGAAGAAAGCGGCCCGTCTTTTCAGATTGCCTTTCTGGACGTCGGAGAGGGTGACGCGGCGGTCATTACCTGCGACGGATATGCCATGATGGTGGATGGCGGTCCGTCCGCGGCATCCGATAAGATTTACAGCTATCTGAAGGCGCAGGGTCTGGAACGGCTGGATTACATTGTCTGCACCCATCCGGACGCGGATCATTGCGGAGGCATTGCCGGAGCTTTAAATTACGCCCAGGCGGGCATCCTGTTCTGCACTGAGGCGGATCGGGATATCGAAGCGTTTCAGGATGTGCTGAAATACGCGGAAAAACAGAAAAACCGGATCCTGATTCCGGATGCCGGAGACGTCTTTTCCCTGGGCAGCGCAAAAGTGACGGTTCTGGCACCGCAGAGGGGCGTCCGGTCCTCGGACAACACCTCCATTGTGCTGCGGATCGTATACGGAGAAACCTCCTTCCTGTTTACCGGGGACGCGGAGATTCCGGACGAAAAAGCACTGATGGAAACCGGCGCGGAACTGAAAAGCACCGTCCTGAAAGTCGGACATCATGGGAGCAGTTCCTCCACCGGGGAAGAATTCCTGAAGGAAGTCCGGCCGGAATACGCGGTGATTCCCGTGGGCGGGGACAATACTTACGGACATCCCACGCAGGAGGTGCTGGACCGGTTGAAGGATGCCGGCGTTTCGGTTTACCGGACGGATATGGAAGGCACTGTTTTCTGTGAAAGCGACGGGAAGAACGTGACGTTCCGGACGGAAAAGAGCGACGATATCGATCCGTTCTCGGCAGCCGGCGGAATCATCAATATGAAGGATATCGAAAAGGCCGCGGAAGAGGCGGAAAAGGAAGCGGCAGAAGCCGAACGGGCGGCCGCGGAGGAAAGCGCTTCGCAGGAAACGCAGGCCCCGCCTTCCATGGATTATATTGCGAACACCAACACACATGTTTTCCATCGGCCGACCTGTCCCAGCGTGAAGAGGATGAGCGAGAAAAACAAGTGGTATTTTACCGGAACCCGGGACGAGCTGATCGATGCGGGCTACGATCCCTGCCATAACTGCAATCCGTAACGGCCGGAATGAAGGAATCCGGTTTCTGAATGATGGCAGACGCGGCGGAGCCCGGACGGAAAGATCCGGGACGTCCGGGGCGGGAATACGCCGAAAACAACTGCAATGAAAGACGAAATCAAGCTGTCTGATCATTTTAACTACGGCCGTCTGATCCGGTTCACCCTGCCGTCCATTTCCATGATGATCTTCACTTCGATCTATGGCGTGGTGGACGGCCTTTTTGTGTCGAATTATGTGGGAGAAACGCCCTTTGCGGCGCTGAACCTGATCATTCCCTATATCATGATCTTCGGCGCTTTCGGATCCATGCTGGGGACGGGCGGTAGTGCCCTGGTGGCGGTTACTTTAGGCATGGGTGACCGGGAAAAGGCCAACAGGACATTTTCCCTGGTTATTTATACGCAGATTGCTGTTGGCCTGGTGTTCATGGCTGCCGGAATGATCCTGGCAGAGCCCGCGGCAAGGCTGCTTGGCGCGGATGAAAACATGCTGGGATATTGCGTTCAGTATGCCCGGATTTCCTTTATCAGCATCGTGCCTTTTACGCTGCAGTATGCTTTCCAGACGTTTTTTATTACGGCGGAAAAGCCCAAACT
>CADBNG010000010.1 GCA_902795985.1 uncultured Lachnospiraceae bacterium | reverse complement strand
CCCGTCACCAGAGGCGAATTCGTCGCCTTCCTGTGGAGGCTGGCCGGAAAACCGACATCGACGGCGACCTTGAGCTTTACGGACGTGACTTCGAGCACGAAATTCTACGACGCCATCCGCTGGGCAGTCGGCAAGGGTATTATCAAGGGTTACAGTGACAAGACCTTCCGGGCCGATAACAACGTGACCCGGGGCGAAACCGCCGTCATGATCTGGCGTTATGCGGGCAAGCCGAAGCCGAAATCCACAAAGAGTCCTTTCTCGGACGTGCAGCCTTCCTCCGCGGATTCTTACAAAGCAATCCTCTGGGGAGCGGAAAACGGCATTATCAAGGGCATCGACGGGAAGTTTTTAAAGGATAACGGCTGCACCCGCGGGCAGGTGGTGACGTTCCTGTACCGGTATGCGGCGTGAGAAGTGACTGCAGAAGGGATGAGGGGGACAGGGTTCATTTAAATGACAGGGCCTGGTTGCATTGCCTCCCCGATGGTTGACATAATCATTACTTACTGAAATGCTTTTCATGCAGGCCGCTTCGTAAGTTGACATAATATAAAAACAAAGGCCGGTCCCTTTGTTTTTCGGGCTATTGTCCGTTTGCTCCTGTTTAACACCCTTGACGGGCCGGACTCCTGAGATAACCGGGAGGTTAACACACGCAGAGCCGGTGCCGGGCGAAAGCCTGCCCGGCTCTTTTGCGCGGCGGAATCGGCGGGTTATTGTCTGTTCGCCAATTATTCTCTTCTGGACAGTAAAAGTTTGGTTAAGGCTCCGGACTTTTACTGTCTATCCTCAAAAATCTCTTCTGCAGACAGTAAAGCCTGGATGCGTTTACTGTTTGGCGGACCGTTTTCTTTCTGGAAACAGTAAAGCCCGGAGTAGCAGGTCCGGACTTTACTGTCTGTTTGACACTTATTCTTTTTTAAACAGTAAAAGTTTGGTTAAGGCTCCGGACTTTTACTGTCTACCCTCAAAAATCTCTTCTGCAGACAGTAAAGCCTGGCTGCGTTTACTGTCTGGCGGACCGTTTTCTTTCTGCAAACAGTAAAGCCCGGGCTTGAGGGCTCGGACTTTACTGTTCACACAACATTTTCCCGGAATTAAACAGTAATATTCGGACGATGATTCCGGAATGCTTACCGGCCGCCGGCGGCGGCCTCAATCAGATCCAGAATGGTTTTGATCGGATCGCCGGAGGGGCTGTTCTTCATCTTCTGAATGAAATCGTTCCGGTTGATGTAGAGGTTTTCCAGGGAAGCCAGCAAGGAATCGGTATTTAAGTCTTTTTCCTGAAGGACCATGGAAAAGCCCTGCTTTTCGTAGGAAGCGGCATTCAACAGCTGGTCGCCGCGGCTGGCATCGGCAGGGAGCGGGATCAGCAGGTTCGGTTTCGCGAGGGCGGCGATTTCGCAGATGGCGTTGGCGCCGGCGCGGGAAACGATCAGGTCGGCGAGGGCGAACAGGTCCGGGAGTTCGTCCCGGATGAATTCATACTGGACATAGCCTTCGCACTTTTCAAGGGCCGGGTCCAGGTGGCCTTTGCCGCACAGATGGATGACCTGGTATTTTTCCAGAAGGGCCGGCAGGCTCTGCCGGACGGCGTTGTTCACCGCAACGGAACCGAGGCTGCCGCCGATGATCAGAAGAACCGGGTTCGGGCCGAAAAGGCCGGTGAATTCACGGGCGCGGGAGGCGTCTCCGTTCATCAGTTCCTCACGGATCGGCGTGCCGGTGACGACGGCCTTGCTGGCCGGCAGGTATTTCGCGGTTTCCGGGAAATTGCAGCAGACCTTTTGAGCCCGGGGAATGCACATTTTGTTGGCAAGGCCCGGGGTCATATCCGATTCATGGATGATGCAGGGGATTTTCCGCATCGAGGCGGCAATCACCACCGGGACTGCCACGTAGCCGCCTTTGGAGAAGACCACGTCCGGCTGGATTTTTTTCAGCGCCGAACGGGCTTCCACCGCGCCTTTTAAGACCCGGAAGGGGTCGGAGACGTTTTTCAGGCTCAGATACCGGCGCAGCTTGCCGGAGGAGATTCCGTAGTAGGGGATGCCCATCTCGGAGATCAGCTTTTTTTCAATTCCGTCTTTTGAACCGATATAGGCGATCTCGTAGCCCAGTTCTTTCAGGCGCGGGATCAGCGCGATATTCGGTGTTACGTGGCCGGCAGTACCGCCGCCGGTCAGGACGATTTTTTTCATTCGTTTCTCCCAATGATCCGGACCGGATCGCCCGTCAGGCCTGCTTCCAGGCGGTTTCCAGAGAGATTTCCATCATCTCGTTGAAGGATTCCTGACGCTCCAGGGCGGTCAGGGCTTCCGGCTTGAACATGTGGTCGGAGATGGAGAGGATGGAAAGGGCCTTTTTCTTCGAGTTCATGGCTTCCAGATAGAAACCGGCGGTTTCCATTTCGACGCAGAGCATGCCGTAGTCGCGGGCCATGGCCGGAACTTCCGAATTCGGGTTGTAGAAAACGTCTGTGGTGAAGACGTTGCCCACTTTAACGGAAGAGCCTTTTTCCTTGCAGATGTTTACGGCGTCATAAAGCATGTCGAAGCTGGCGGTGGGCGCCAGTTTTCCCGGGAAGCCGAACAGGTCGGCAAAGCCGGAATTCGTGGAGGCGCTCATGGCGATGACGATGTCGCGGACGTTGATGTCGTCCCGGAGCGCGCCGGCGCTGCCGACGCGGATAACCGCTTCCACATCGAAGAAATTGTATAATTCATGCAGGTACAGAACGGCGGACGGAATGCCCATGCCGCTGCCCATGACGGAGATGCGTTTGCCCTTGTATTCCCCGGTATAGCCCAGCATATTCCGGACGGTGTTGAAGCAGACGGGGTTCGTTAAATAGGTTTCCGCAATGTATTTGGCGCGGAGCGGATCGCCCGGCATCAGAACGACTTTTGCGACATTTTCCTTTTCGGCCTCGATGCAGGCTGAGGGTGTTGAGAAGATCATGTTTTGTACCGCCTTTCTTTTTCAGATATCCCCGTCATTGTATCATCTGATCGGATTGCCTGCAAGCTGTCCGTGG
>CADBNG010000009.1 GCA_902795985.1 uncultured Lachnospiraceae bacterium | reverse complement strand
TTTTGAATATGACGTGCCGTCGGTCGGCGAATTTCAGGACCGGATCCGGAATACGCTGAAAAAGTACCCGTATCTCATCCTGGAGGAAGACGGCTTGATCCGGGGATATTCGTATGCCGGCGTTTTCAAGGGAAGAGCCGCGTACGATCACTGCTGTGAAGTGACGATCTATGTGGACCGGTCCGCAAAAGGGCGCGGATACGGCCGACTGCTGTATGAAGCGCTGGAAAAGGAGCTGAAGGCGGCGGGGATCCTGAACCTGTATGCCTGTATCGGCTTCCCGGACGTCGAGGACGAATATCTGACAAGGAACAGCGAGCAGTTCCACCGGCATCTCGGCTACACGACCGTTGGGGAGTTCCATCAGTGCGGATATAAGTTCGACCGCTGGTACAATATGATCTGGATGGAAAAAATGATTGGAGAACATTGCTGAAATGACAATTGTGTCATTTACAGGGAAAAGGAGGGAAAAATGCAGGTCATGATCAGGGCCTATGACGGGCCGGATATGCTGGAAAAAAGGATGGAAGTAAGGCCCCGCCATCTCGAAAACACGGCGAAGGTGAAAGCAAAGGTTATCTGCGCCGGCGGGCTTCTCGACGATGACGGAAACATGAAAGGCTCCGTGATGATCATGGAATTCGAAAGTAAGGCACTTTTGGAGGAGTACCTGAACTCGGAGCCTTACATTCAGGAACACGTCTGGGAGAAGGTCATGGTCGAACCCATGAACGTGGTCATCGTCAACGGAGAAAAAGTCGGGAAATAACGGCAGCAGGGGAGCGGAGGCAGAATAGCATGGTCAAAAACGTCGCGATCGTCAGCCTTTCCAGCGGGATCATCGGGGAAGAGTTCATCCGGTTCGAAGTGGAGATCGGACTCCGCAGGCTGGAAGAATACGGCCTGACTGTGAAATTCATGCCGAACGCGCTGAAAGGACTGGATTACGTCAGGGAACATCCTGAAAAAAGAGCGGAAGACCTGCTGCAGGCCTTTAAGGATCCTGAGATCGACAAGATCCTCTGCGCCATCGGCGGAGACGACACCTATCGGCTGCTGCCGTACCTGTTCGGCCACAACGAGCTGGCCGGTGCGGTGTCAGATAAGATCTTCCTCGGTTTTTCGGACACCACCATCAATCATTTCATGCTGCACAAGGCGGGACTTCGTACTTTTTACGGACAGTCATTCCTTTCTGACGTCTGCGAACTGAGCACCGGCATGCTTCCTTATACGAAAAAGTATTTTGAGGAACTGATCTCTACGGGCGGGATCCGGGAAGTGAAAACCAGCGGCGTCTGGTACGAGGAACGGAAAAGCTTCACGCCGGATGAAGCCGGGAAACCGCTTAAGGAGAAGCCGGACCACGGGTATGAACTGCTGCAGGGATCCCCGGTCTTTTCGGGAAAGATCCTGGGCGGCTGCATCGATACGATCCATGATTTCTTCAACGGGGAGCGGTATGCGGACATGCCGGTCCTCTGCCGGAAATATCATCTGTTCCCCGACGCGGACGACTGGAAGGGAAGGATCCTTCTGCTGGAATCCAGCGAAGAAAAACCGTCGCCCGAAAAATACAGGCGGGCGCTGGAATATCTGAAAGAAACGGGCGTGTTTGAAGCAGTGTCCGGCGTCCTGGCCGGAAAACCCATGGATGAGACCTATGCGGAAGATTACAGGCGCCTGCTGGTCGACGTCATCGGCCGGCCGGAGCTTCCCGTCGTCTTTAACCTGAATATCGGGCACGCGATGCCCCGGTGCATCATTCCTTTCGGCGTCGAGGCATCGGTAGATGCGGAAAAACAGATCATACGGTTTGATCCTTCTGCTGACGCTCCTGCATCAGCATCCGCCCGATCTTCCCCGTCATGTGGTCGATGGTGATCTCCACGCAGCAAAGCCTGCCCTCACGGATCGTATCCTCCGTTTCCTTCATGTACAGATCTTCATATCCTTTGGAATACTTTGCGCCGACGGCATTGGCTGCCCGGCGCATTTCTTCTTCATCCTCCAGGATACGGGCCCGTCCGAAAGCGATCACGCTGCAGAATTTGGTGGTGCGTTCCTTCGGCATCACCTCGTCCCGGTCAATGACGGTAAAGGAGACTTTTTCGTTTTTGCGGATGGCATCGATCTTGTGACCGGTCTTTGCGCAGTGAAAACCGATGGTGCCAAGGCCGCTGCCCCCTTCCCGGTACACAAAGCTGACGGGCACCGTATAGGGATAGCCGTCATCCCCGTGCAGGCCCAGCACGCCGGAAGTGGCCCTCTTTAAAATGTCCTCACACTCCTGCAGGGATATCTGCTGCTTGATCCTTCTCATTTCTCTGAACATCAGACGTACTCACCTTTCTTCTGCAATGGGACGGGATAAGCGGATACCGGATCAGAATCTTAACGACAGGCAGGTCAGGCTTCCGTCGATCTTGCTGTACTCGGAAGTGTCCAGAAGCCGGACGGGATAACCCAGGCGCCTGATCAGTTCCAGGGTCCTGGGAAAACCTTCGGGCACAAGGACGGTGCCGTTGATATTCAGGCTGTTGATGGCATAAAGCTCGTCAGGCTCCACGACGTAACGGTCGAACTGCTGAAAATCCGGCACTTCGTTCATGGCGGCGTTGACCAGCATTTTGTTGTTTTCCAGATAGATCACGAAGTCCTTCAGGTGCAGGCCTTCGGTCACCGGGATGGTGGAAGAGGTATAACCGAAACGGGAGACGATCCCGTTGAACTGCGCGGCGCCTTCCTTATTGGTCCGTCCGGAAAGCCCGACGTAAAAATGATCGCCGACCCGC
>CADBNG010000008.1 GCA_902795985.1 uncultured Lachnospiraceae bacterium | reverse complement strand
GTCATCCGCAGGACGGCAGACCCGTACAATGTCCTCAAATTCTTCCGCATTATCCAGATAATCTCCCAGATGATTCGGCAATGCCTTCAGTTTTTCCGGGAAGAAACGGATCGTGCTGGCCGTCTCAAAAACGGCCGTGTACAGAATTCCTGCTTCCACAAGATCCTGGAAAATATGACTGCCGTAACTTAACTCCGGCATATAGCCGGCCTTGCTTTCGGATACTTCAAAAATCGCGGTGAACTCGCTGATATCCGAGAAGGCGGACGGAACCCCCAGCTCCGGCGAGGAGGTGCAGATTCGTCCGGGCGTCAGCAGAAGCATTTTGAGTTCCCGGTCCCGGCAGGCCCAGTTTATGGAGGACAGCACGTTCTTGATCTTCGGTTTTTCCCGGTAGGGCATGTTGTAGTAGGCAACGGCATCGATAAAAACGATCAGATCAAGAGGCAGCCGGCGGGAGAATCCCATGGAGGATCCCCGGGTTTCCAGGAGAACGGAATCATCATCGAGTCCTTCCGGAATGCGTACGGCATCGCCGCCCCTGGCCAGCTGCAGCGGACGGCATTGGAGCAGGGCAATGGTGTAATCGCCGTCCGGTGAGAGGTTTATGGTATATTCGATATCCACCGGATATTCATAGGATTCCTGCAGGATCCGCAGAATATCCTTCATATCCCCCATCAACTGCCGGTTTTTTACCAGGGCATCGCAGGACACATAGAAAATGTCCCGGCGTTCGCCCCTTTCGCGGAACATCCGTTCCGTATCCCAGTCGTGGGAATACAAAGACCGGGTCTGATGGACCGGAAGGGCCTTGCGGATCAGTTCGGAATCAAAACTCTGAAGAGGAACCAGGGCGCCGTCCCGGATCACGTCGATCAGACGCTGGGAAAACTTATGACGGTCGGAAGAAGAGGTCTGCATGGTCCGTTCCGGGTTGTCCAGGGAAACGATCCGAGGATAGGAACCGGTTCTGCGGTCCACTGCAGCCGTGCCAAGGCCTGCGACCAGGCGGAGCATTCCTTCCTCCGGCCGTGCGTCACCCATGCGGTAGGGGCTCATGGAATAGCCTACGCCTGCAGCGGAAGGCATAAAGAACCGTTCATACCGGGAACCGGAGACGCGCTGGACGAGCAGCGCCATCTGTTCATCGTGATTTTCAAGGCCCCGGCGTTTCCGGTAATCCAGCGCGGAGATGCCCATCGTGCTGGCATACACAATCCGGACGGCATTTTCGAATTCCCGAAGCCTTTTTTCGGGGGACCCGGTGTTTCCGCAGAATACGGATTCGTATTTTCCGGCAAAGGCATTGCCGAATCCGTCCTCTAAAATGGAACTGGAACGGACAATGACAGGATCGCCGCCGTAATAGTCCAGCAGTTTATTGAATTCCGCTTCGATCTGAGCCGGAAACTCTCCTTTCATGATATGGTCAGCGATGACGCCGGCCAGTTTGAAATAGCCTTCCTCCGTTTTCTGCTCGATTTTCAGATCCCAGAATCTGTTGTAGACGATATAGGCATAGAACACGTCGGAGCCGATATAGAAAGAATCATGGGGCTCGATCCGTTCAAAGATCTTCGGCGCATTGTTTTCAATCAGTTTACGGGCCAGAAGCATGCCGCAGGCCTTGCCCCCGACCATGCCGGTGCCGACGAGACGTGAATGGATATCAAAATAGTCCTGAGGTGAAAAGTTCTGTTTGATCAGTTCCCGGAGACGGTCGTCACGGGTTAACATAATGTCACAGATCCGGCCGCATTCCGCCTCCACATCCAGGCCGTTTTCATATTTCAGTTTTGTCAGCTGGAAAAAACGCTCCCAGCTGTCCATATTTTGATTCGCTGTCTTTAACGCGGCGTCGTTCATCTGCCGGTAGAAGCGGCTGACCTGTGTGCCTTCGGACAGCGGGGAAAAGGAACCGGTCTCCGGATCGTATTGATGGGGAAGAAAGCTTGCGGTATCGTCCCGGTTCCAGACCTTTTCCGGCCGGACAAAGACACAGCCTTCTTTTCCGGCAAAAACATCCAGAAAAAGCTGGGTTGTGCTGCGGATCTGCTCGATTGCGGCGAAGGAATGCCGGCCCCGGATGACCGGGAAGAAGGCAACCGTATCCAGTTGGAACAGATACGGACAGGTGAGATGGAAGAAGTTCCCCATCATCAGGTCGGTGGACCAGGCTTCTTCCAGTTCGGAGAGGCAGTCGAAGACATAAAAGGCGTCGAATCCCTCCTTTTCGATCAGTTTGTGAATCTGGATCGTAAAGGTTTCAAACCGGTGGGACAGCTCGACCGTAATGATCTTCAGACCTTCCATCGGCGCAAAAAGGGGCTCATGTCCCGCAAACCGTACATAGATCAGATTCCTGCCGTCCCGGACCGCCTGGCGCACGAAGGGCCCGGCAAACAGCTTAAACTGGGTCAGGTCGCTTACCTGCCAGACCACATTATCGCCAAGCCGGATGCTGTCCAGCGCGGCATCCATCTGCGGAATGCCGGATCGTATTTTTTCAAAAGGTGCCATAGCGTACCTCCCGGTTTATAGATTCAGGAGAATTCAGGCCATCGCCCGTCCTCTTCTGTTGACGGATTACAGATTCGTATATCCTTCCAGAAATTCATCCACTTCCTTCGCGGCGGCACGGCCCTCGGCAATGGCGGTGACGACGAGGGTGGCCCCGAGGCGCGCGTCGCCGGCGGTAAAGATCTTCGGGTTGGAAGTTCTGTGGCCTTCGCCTCCGATCCGGCCTTTTTCGTTAAGCGAAAGGCCGAAGGCCTCCGCTGTTTTTTCTTCGGCGCCGGAAAAACCGGC
>CADBNG010000007.1 GCA_902795985.1 uncultured Lachnospiraceae bacterium | reverse complement strand
TTTGCCCCGTTTTAACATTCCGGACCTGTAAAGCAGCCTGTTTCCCGCGGCTTTCCGTAAAGGAACTGCATGAAAACAAGGACGGTTTTGACGAAAACGGAAGCGGTTCCGGAAGATGCCTGGTGAATATGCTTGAATATTTATTCATCTGGGCAGCAACTTCCGCCGCGAAATCTTCCTGTTTTTTCTCGATGCCTTCACCGGTCTCGAAACGGACAAAGCCTTTGATGGTGATATTGGCGCCATTGGCTTTCGCGACCTGGGCAACATACGCCGAAACACTCTGCTTGCCGTCTTCCGCCTTGACATAGATCTGATCCATCAGGCAGATCTCTTTGAGTTCTTTGTTTACACGGCCCTGGATGATGCCTTCGATAACCTTTTCCGGCTTCTGGGACTCTTTCGGGTCGTTCATGATCTGGCTCTTTAAGATCTCTTTCTCATGCTCGATATAGTCGGCAGAGATCTCGCCGCGGGTCGTATACAGCGGCTTCAGGGCTGCAACCTGCATGGCGACGTTCTTGCCCATTTCCTTGATATCGTCGTTGATCACGTCCGTTGCAACGTCAACCAGAACGCCGATCTTGCCGCCCATATGGGTGTACAGGGCAACAAAGCCTTCTTTTTCCTCAACCTGCTCAAAACGGCGGATGTTCATGTTCTCACCGATCACGGCGATCTGTCCTGCCAGCGCCTCGTTCACGGTCTTGCCTTCTTCGAACTTCCAGGGCTCCGCCAGGAAAGCATCAATATCGGCCGCTTCGGTATCCAGAGCCTGCTCGCAGACCTGGGCGACATAACCGCGGAACTTTTCGTTCTTGGCAACAAAGTCGGTCTCGGAGTTGACTTCAACAGCAACAGCTTTAGTAAGGTCGTCGTTCGCGGCAAGCATAACGATACCTTCCGCAGCGATTCTGCCGGCCTTCTTCTGAGCCGTCGCAAGGCCTTTTTCACGAAGCCATTCAATGGATTTATCCATATCGCCGTCGGTAGCGGTCAGGGCCTTTTTGCAGTCCATCATACCGGCGCCAGTCATTTCTCTGAGTTCCTTGACCATTGCAGCAGTAATAGCCATTTGTATATCCTCCAATCTTAAGTCCTTCTATTATCAGCCTTCCACGTCTTCGTCGACTTCCACGACATAACCCTCGCCTTCGACCTCGGCCGCGTCAAGGATTTCGCCCTGTTTCGCCTCGATAACGGCATCCGCCATCTTTCCGGCCAGAAGCTTGATCGCGCGGATCGCGTCGTCGTTGCCCGGGATCACGTAATCGAGTTCTTCGGGGTCACAGTTGGTATCGCAGATTCCGACAAGCGGAATGCCCAGCACATGCGCTTCCTGAATGCAGATGTGCTCTTTCTTCGGATCCACAACGAAGATCACGTCGGGAAGCTTCTTCATTTCCTTGATGCCGCCCAGGTTCTTCTCCAGTTTCTCCTGCTCTTTCTTCAGCGCGATGACTTCCTTCTTCGGAAGGACGTCGAAAGTGCCGTCCTCTGCCATCTTTTCGATGTCTTTCAGGCGGCGGATCCGGCCCTGGATCGTCTTGAAGTTGGTCAGCATGCCGCCGAGCCATCTCTCGTTGACGTAGAACATACCGCAGCGGGTCGCTTCCGCAGCGATGGCATCCTGTGCCTGCTTTTTGGTTCCGACAAACAGAACCGTGCCGCCGGTGGAGGCAACATCGGAGATCGCGTTGTACGCATCGTCTACCATTCCGACCGTCTTCTGCAGGTCGATGATGTAGATGCCGTTACGCTCCGTGTAGATGTAGGGTGCCATTTTGGGGTTCCATCTTCTTGTCTGATGGCCGAAATGCACACCGGCTTCCAGTAACTGTTTCATTGAAACTACGCCCATTTTTGTTTCTCCTTTTCTTGTGGTTTTTTCTTCCCCCGCGCATCGATCTTTAAAACGACCTTGCGGCACCGGTTTCAAAGTCCGCCGGGGTGCTTTTTCACAGCCTTATAACTATAGCACAGGCATACCCGGCATGCAAGAAATTTTTCTGTGCCTGCCGGGTATTGTTTTTTCGTGTTTTATTCCGCTTTCAATGATGAAAATCCGGCTTCTCTCCGGAAGGATTCAGTGTTTTCCCAGTTCGTACGGCGTCTCCTGGTAAACGTAATAATTGAGCCAGTTCATATACAGATTGATGGAATGGGACCGCCATTTCAGAAGCGGCAGGGTCGAGGGGTCATCGTTTTCAAAATAATTGACCGGGAGCTGGATGTCCATTCCTTTCGCGCAGTCCCGCTCATACTCTTCTTTCAGCGTGACCCGGTCATATTCCGGATGCCCCTGCACAAAAATCTTCCTTCCGTTTTCGGATGAGCCCAGAAGGAATCCGGCTTCCTTCGAAGCGGCGTGCACGTCAATCTGTTCACAGGCGTCGATATCCGCCAGCGGCGTTTCGGTATGACGGGAATGAGGCGTCAGGAAAACATCGTCAAACCCCCGGACGATCGGCACTTTCCGGTGCCGGACCTCATGCCAGAAGCAGCCGAACATTTTTTTCGGAAGCGGGACTTTTTTCAGTCCGTAATAAAAATGCATAGCGGCCTGGGCTGCCCAGCACTGATACATGGTGGAGGTCACATGGGTATCGCTCCACCGGAAAATATCGCAGAGTTCTTCCCAGTAATCCACTTCCTCAAACGGGAGCATTTCCACCGGCGCCCCGGTGATAATCATGCCGTCGAAATAGCGGTCCTTAATGTCATCGTATTCCACATAGAACCGGTTCAGATGGCTCAGCGATGTATTTTTGGATTCATGGGAAGCAACCTTCATGAAGGTCACGTCGACCTGGATCGGGGAATTGGAAAGCAGGCGGAGGATCTGCAACTCCGTCTCTTCTTTCTTCGGCATCAGATTCAGCAGAATGATGCTTAAGGGACGGATATCCTGATGAATCGCCCGTTCCTCATCCATTACGAAGATATTCTCTTCTTCCAGTATCGCCCTTGCGGGAAGGTCTTTTTGAATATTAATCGGCATGTCTGTCCTACTCCTTATGGTACTCTGCTGCCGGAATCCACGCTCCGCTCCGGCTTATTCTGTTCAATCCCGGTTTTTGGTAAACCGCTCTATAAATTCCTCTTCCGACAGAATGGGAATTCCCAGGCTGACGGCTGTTTTGTTCTTTGACGACGCGGAATGGACATCGTTGTTGATCAGATAATCCGTTTTTTTGCTCACGCTTCCGGCAACCCGGCCGCCCGCGTTTTCAATCCATTCTTTCAGCTCATTCCGGTTTCCGTAATGATTCAGCGAACCGGTGATGACAAAGGTTTTTCCTGCCACCGCGGAACCGGTGTTTTCCGTTTTCGGCTCTTCCAGCTCCAGCAGCGGGAGCAGTTCCAGCCAGGAATCCCGGTTTTTCGGATCGGCCCACCATTTCACATAGGTTTCCGCAATGACCGAACCGACGCCGTCAATCGCGGTAAGGGTTTCCGTATCCGCGTTCATGGCCCGTTCCGGATCCTGCTCAAAAGCCCTCGCCAGCACCCGGGCGGCGGCTACGCCGATGTTCGGAATGCCCATGCCGCACAGCAGGCGGGCGAGCGTTGTATGACGGGCTTTCCGCGCGGCTGCCTCCAGCTTCTCAAAGGATTTTTCCCCGAAACCTTCCATTGCCACAATGGTATCTTTGTGATCGCCCAGACGGAACAGATCGGCCCGGGTATGAATCAGTCCTTTCGCGATAAACTTTTCCAGGGTCGCTTCGGACATTCCTTCAATATTCAGGGCGTCCCGGCCCGCGAACAGCGCAAAGGACTTCACCGCTTTGGCCGGGCAGTCCGGGTTTGCGCAGACCAGTGTTTTCGCGCCGTACTGCGCTTCGATCCTCGTCGGTCCGCCGCAGGCGGGGCAGCTTTCCGGTATCCGGCAGGAACCGCTGCCGGTCCGGTTTTCCGCGATCTGGGGAATGATCATATTGGCCTTGTAAACCGAAATCTCGTCTCCTTCCCCCAGAGCCAGTTCCTCGACAATGCTGACATTGTGCACGCTGGCGCGGGAAACCGTGGTGCCTTCCAGTTCCACCGGCTCAAAAACGGCAACCGGATTGATCAGGCCGGTCCTGGAAGGACTCCATTCTATGGTGATCAGCCGGGTCGTCTTCTGCTCATCGGCCCATTTGAAAGCAAAGGAATTTCTCGGGAATTTTGCTGTGGCGCCGAGGGATTCCCCATATTGTATGTCGTCATACAGCGCCACCAGGCCGTCCGAAGGGAACGGCACTTTGGATACGGCCTCCCGGAACCAGTCAATGGCTTCGTCCAGCGTGTCCGCGGTAACCATTTTATACTCCACCACGTCGAAGCCCATGGCGGAAAGCCATTCGAACTCTTTCGCGTGGGAATTCCCGAAGTCCACCCCCTCCGCCCGGACCAGGGAAAAAGCTTTCAGCCGGACCTTCCGCTGGGCGGTGATCCTGCTGTTCAGCTGGCGGACGGATCCGCTGCACAGATTCCGGGGGTTTTTATACCGGGCATCGGCATCCTCAATCGTACGGTTGATTTCTTCAAAATCCGCATAGGTAATATAGGCTTCTCCCCGGAGGACCAGTTCGCCCGAATAGGGAATCTTCATGGGAAGGTCCAGGAACGTCCGGGCATTGGCTGTCACGATCTCCCCGATGCGGCCGTCCCCGCGTGTCACCGCGGAATACAGTCCTCCGTCACGGTATGTCAGAACGATCGTCAGTCCGTCCATCTTCCAGGAAAGAAGCGTCCGGTTTGCCCCGATGAAAGACCGCAGCGTTTCGATTTCCTTGGTTTTATCCAGGGAAAGCATCGGACGTTCATGAGCCGTTTTCGGCAGCTCCTCCACTGCTTCGTAACCGACCTTCTGCGTCGGAGAATTGGCATAACGGATCCCGGTTTCCTTCTCCAGCCCTTCCAGCTCGTCATAGAGCCGGTCATAAGTGAAGTTATCCATGATTTCCCGGTCTTCCGCATAATAGGCTCTTGCCGCCTGCTCCAGAAGATCCGTCAGCTCTTTGATCCGGGCTCGTTTATCCGTTGTTTCCATCGTATACTCTCCGTCTGAGTTCCTCGTATTCTTCCTGTGTAAGTTTTCGCATCCGGCCCGGCTTCAGATCTCCCAGATGGATATTCTCAATCCGCGTCCGCAAAAGGCGCGTGACCTTCAGCCCTGTCTGTTCGCACATCCGGCGGATCTGACGATTCAGGCCCTGTGTCAGTATAATCCGGAATTCCTGCGGTCCGGTGATCCGGGCACGGCAGGGAAGGGTCCGGCGTTCCAGATCCGGCAGATCCATCCCGCTGCGCATCGCTTCCATTTTTTCTTCCGTCAGCTCGCCGGAAACGGTGACCTCGTATTCTTTCTCATGGCCGCGGCTGCCGGACATCAGATCATGACTGAGATCCCCGTCATCCGTCAGCAGAAGCAGTCCTTCCGAGTCCTTGTCCAGTCTTCCGGCATACGAAAGATAGGACCCTTCCTTCAGAAATGGCCAGAGGGAATTCTTCTCTTTCCTGGAAAGGGTACAGACAACGCCCCGGGGTTTGTAGAAGGCCAGGACCGTATGCTCCGCAGCCGGCGCAACGGCTGTTCCGCCGACGAGGACCGTATCCCCTTCTTCCACCGAATCTCCTAGTACCGCAGGGCGGCCGTTGATGGTCACACGGCCTTCCGCGATCATCCGATCGGCCTCCCTCCGGGAGCAGTATCCGCATTCCGATAAATACTTATTAATTCTCATCTAACGAAATATTATAACAGGGCGGCCCATGCTACTGCAAGTGTCATCCTTCTTCCTTTTTTCCGGGAGAATCCGGCTTCTTTTCCCTTGTGTTTTCTACTGGAAACAATTATAATTTCACGGTAACAAAAGCAAAAACGGAGGTAATGATTATGACTGTTAATAAAGTTGTACTGGCCGGCGGCGGAGTCCTTGGAGTCCAGATCGGTCTGATGTGCGCCTATACCGGGATCGATACGACATTCTGGCTTCGGAGCGAAGGGTCCATCACCCGTACGCAGCCCAAGATTGACCGTTATTCCGCACTGATGCTCGAAGACCTGGCAAACGCAAAAGCCCTGATCGGGAACCCGATGGCTTCCTTTCTTTACCCGAGAGGAATGATCCGCAGCTGGGAAGGCATCACCGCCGAAGCGATCGATGATCTGAAAAGCCGGGGCGAAAAGAATTTCCGGGATCTGATCCACATTGAACTGGATATGGACAAAGCTTTTGCCGACGCGGACATCGTTATTGAAGCCATGTCGGAAGATCCCCAGGCAAAGATCGAATTCTACAAGAAGATCGCGGACCATCTTCCGGAGAAAACCATTCTTCTGACGAACTCTTCGACCCTCCTGCCGAGCATGTTCGCGGAATACACCGGACGGCCGGAAAAATTCTGCGCTCTCCACTTTGCCAACACGATCTGGAAGAACAACACCGCGGAGGTCATGGGACATCCCGGAACCGATCCCGCCGTTTATGAAAAGGTCGTCGCATTTGCCGATTCCATCAATATGGTTCCGCTGCAGCTGCACAAGGAGCAGCCCGGATATATCCTGAACTCCATGCTGGTTCCGTTTTTGAGCGCCGCTCAGGGTCTGTGGGCCAACGGTGTCGCGGATCCGGAAACCATCGACCTCACCTGGCAGCTTGCGACCAGCGCTCCTGCCGGCCCGTTCAAAATTCTGGACATCGTCGGACTGGAAACCGCCTACAATATCAACCAGATGAAGCCGGATGCTGCCGTGGAAGGAACGACAACCTATAAAATCGGCAAGCTTCTGAAGGAAAAAATCGATAAAGGCGAAACCGGCGTCAATGCCGGAAAAGGCTTCTATACTTATTAATGAACGGAAGGATCAAGGTCTCTGTCCGCAGGGACCGGACGAAACAACGGGGGCGCTTCCTGAAAAGGAACGCCCCCGCTTCCGCGTTTTCAAACCTGCCTCTTATTAAAATCCCAGATTCTCATTCACAAGGATCACATGAATCCGGTCCGGGATCATGGACGCCCGGGTAATCAGAAACTGGCAGCAGATGGTATCCGGCGATTTGCAGTCAAAGCAGGCACCGGTCTTTGCGCAGGGAGTGGAAAGGCCGAAACGCTGGGCATTTACAGGCGCCGCGACGTTGCGGGCGCGCTTCATGGCGCCGTCCAGGTCATTGCAGACCTTATTCATTCCAACAATAAAAATCACTTTCTCCGGGCCGTAAGCGATTGCCGAAACCCGGTTGGCGGTTCCGTCGATATTGACAAGAATGCCGTCTTCCGTCATCGCGTTTACGCTGGCAAGAAAAACGTCCGCGGTGTAAGCCTTCAGCATGGCTTCCCGCCGGTCGGGGGCCTTATCCCGGTCAATAAAGCAGTAGTCCTCTCCCTGCAGCGCGTCATAAAGGCCGATCTCATGAACGCTCATTCCTCCGCCCATGGTGACGGTGCTTCCCTTCGGAATCAGCTGAAGAGCCAGCTGCTTCGCCTCTTCGGGTGTTGCCGCATAATACCCTTTCATCTTACGGGATTCCAGGCCTTTGATGACTTTCTGCGCAAGCAGTTCGTTTCGTTTTGTATAATTCGGATCCATCTTTTCCTCCTTTTCCCATCTGTCCTGCAATGGGTCTCCTCCGCTGTTCCGCGTCTTGCCGGCCGACCCGTATAAAATTCTCTCTTCTCTCCGCTGACTGTTATTCAGCAGTCAGAAGCTTGATGGTTTCGATCACACTGAGGATATGATACTTCAGCAGAAAACCGATCCCGCTAAGGGAAGGATACCCGCTTTTCAGTACATCCGCAAGAGGCAGGATGTACCGTTCCGTTTCCTCAATGTACTGAATCATTCTGTCTCTGCTGAAGCTGCCGGCCATCGTGGAGACATTGCTGCACCGGTCCAGCAGTTTGATTACGCAGGCCCTGCCGTTTCCGGCAATGGCGGCGAAATACCGTTTCTTCGCCTCCGCCTTCGTTTCGCCTTCCGAAACGTTGAAGGTGACCAGGCCGACCAGCTCTTTTACGTCGTCGGAAAACGGAATCTCCTCCAGTGAAACCCCCGTATCTTCCACAACGTCGTGAAGAAGGACCGCCGCGAGAAAGGCATCATCCGAAATGCCGTACGCGTGCGCCTGGCAGGCCATCAGAAGCGGATGATTGATGTACTGAACCCGCTCATCGGTATAATTCGCCTTTTTGCGGAACTGGCCGGAATGCTGCTTTCTCATGTATTCCAGTGCCCGGAATGTTTCATCCAGCCCTTCGGCTTCGGCGAAGGTCCGCACCCGCGTGAACATGTTTTCTTCCTTAAAAAAGCGTACCCGGGGTGAAAGCAGCTCCTCTGCCGCTC
>CADBNG010000006.1 GCA_902795985.1 uncultured Lachnospiraceae bacterium | reverse complement strand
AGGAATCCATGACCTGGAAGCTGCTGAAGCGTTTCGGCGTGTTCTTCTGGGTGACTGTCGGCTGGGTCTTCTTCCGGGCGGCGGATGTTTCCACGGCGCTCCGGCTGTTCCGGGACCTGTTTGAGTTCTGGAATCCCTGGACGGTCTTCGGGCAGGAGCTGTACGCCCTTGGGCTGGATGCCCGGGAGTTCCTGATCCTGCTGATCTCCGTCGCGGTGCTGGTGATCGCCGGCTGGCGGCAGGAGCGCGGCGTCCGGCTGCAGGAATGGTTTGTGAAGCAGCATCTGCTGCTCCGCTGGGGAATCCTGATTCTCGCGATCGTCGTGTTCTGGGTCTTCGGGACCTACGGCTACGGCTTTGATGCGCAGGACTTCATCTATGGAGGGTTCTGATGAAAACAGCAATGAAATCAGCCGTGAAAATCGTCGCCTTCCTCCTGATCCTGGCGGTCGTACTTTACAGCATCAACGGTATTCTCCTTCCGAAATACAACCTGTCGAACAACAACTGGCCGACCACTGCCACCTACCGCACGTTCTATACCATGGAGAAGGATTCCGTGGACGTGCTGTTCCTGGGCAGTAGCGTCTGTGTCAACGCCTTTGTGCCGCAGGAGATCTATAACACTTACGGTATCCGCAGTTACAACCTCGGTTCGGAGCAGCAGAGCGTATTTCTTAGCTATTACTGGCTGAAGGAAGCGCTAAATTACCAGCATCCTTCCGTGGTCGTGCTGGAAGGATGGTTCATGCAGTCGTTTCATCCTGATTCTCCGATCAACACCGACGAGGCGTTTGCCCGCAAGGCCCTGGATCCCATGCGCCTGGGAAAGGTCAAGCTGGAGGCGGTTAACGCCATCTGCGCCCTGGACGAGCGACAGGAGAAAGCTAGCTGGTTCCTGACGAACATCCGTTTCCATGACCGGTGGAAAGTCCTGAAGGAAGTGGACTTCGACAACGGGGAGGACGTGTATTCCCCGCTTATGGGCTGGGCTCCCGGGGACAAATCGTCGCTGAATTCCTATACGCCTCTGGTCGATTCGGACCCGGAGACGGTTGCCGCGTTTATTCCCGTGATGACCGAATACTTCGTCCGGATCGCGGACCTGTGCAGGGAGAACGGGATCAGACTGGTGATGGTCAATGTACCGACGGAAAATACGCCCCGGCTGTACCATGGATACCGGAAGATCTGCGAGGAGAACGGCGTGGACTATTATGAGCTGGGCGAAGAAAGCCTCTGGAAGGAGCTGGGGGCCGAGCTTCCGCGGGAGAATCCCGTCTATCACGGGAATATCTGGGGGAATATCCGGATTTCCCGGTACATCGGGAAACTGCTTTCGGAAAAATATCATGTGCCGGCGGCGAAGGATCCGCAGTATGAGGAAAGCCGCGCGTTCTATGACTATATCGTGGCCAGCCACCACCTGGAGGAGGTTACGGACCCGGATGAATACCTGTCCCTGGTGAAGGATCCCCGGTTTATGGTCTTCGTGTCCGTCAGTGACGCGGCGCGGAGGGAGCTGCCGGAATCCACCCGGCAGCGTCTGAAGGACCTGGGCTTCGGATATGACTTCCATGCGGACGGCGACGGCCGAGAGAAATTCATCGGGATTATCACGGATGAAGGCATCACGGAAGACATCGGCAGTGAGCTGCGGGCATACGGGTATTTCCGCAACCGGAGTACTTCCTGGTGGATGATGAACCTCGGCTATGAAGAGACCGGCGGCACCTACTGCATGGTGAATATTGACGGAAAAGAGTATCCGTATGATGCCCGGGGGCTGAGTTTTGTCGTGTACGATACCGTTACCCGCAAGGTCGTGGACACCGCCTCGTTCTGAAAAAACAAATAAATCAAAAACAGTCCCCGCTGGATGGCGGGGATTGTCTGGTGTCCGGAGCTTATTCCATCGCTTCCAGGGAGCAGCCGATCATTTCGGCGAAGTCCAGGAAGTCGCCTTCATCATCGACGGCGGGGAAGAAGAACTGCACGACACCGTTGTCCGTGAAGTAGTCGGCGAACCAGAACTGGGAGCCGTCT
>CADBNG010000005.1 GCA_902795985.1 uncultured Lachnospiraceae bacterium | reverse complement strand
ATCTCACAATAAAGAGGAAAGCGACGCGAGATGGGCTGCCATTTTTGACGGTGTCCGCCTCTCCTGGCTGGACCGTTTTGAAAAAGAACCGGGTTTTAAGATCCTTTTATGCCATCACCCGGAGTTTTATGATCCCTATATCCGTCCGCACAAAAAGATAGATCTGATCTTATCCGGCCACACCCACGGCGGTCAGATCCGACTGTTCGGAAAAGGCCTTTTTGCCTATGGCCAGGGCTTTTTCCCGAAGTATGACGGCGGCCTTTACGACGGCCGTCTCATCGTCAGCCGCGGCCTTTCCAATACCTCCCGGATTCCGAGGCTGTTCAACCCGGGGGAGCTGGCAGTGGTGCGGCTGGTGAAATAAAATCAAGAAGGTGTTCGAATTGACAAAAACTGCAGGAAAGAGAGTTGCAATCATTATCCTTATCGCCCTGATGGTTCTCAATGCCATCCTTTCGGGATGTCTGCAAAAGAAGGGATTTCATCTGGACGAAATCTATTCCTTTCATTTTGTCTGCCAGACGGAATATCCCAGCATCCATGCGGACAGACCGGAAGGCGCCTATTTAAACACGTGGCATGACGTTTCTTATTTTGAAGACTATTTTACGGTTTCCGGGGAGGAAGCTTTTGATCTGTCCGGAACCATCAGCAGCATAAAAGAAGACGAACATCCGCCGTTGTTCTATCTGTTATTGGAGATAACCTCCTCCATTCTGGGAAATCGTACCGAACTCAAGTGGAACGGCCTGATCCCGAATCTGGTTTACTTCCTGGCGGCTTTGGTTTTGTTCTATCTGCTGCTGAAAAGAATAATGAAGACCTGGCAGGCGGTTGTCGCTGCTTTGTGCGTTTACGGATTCAGTGTCGGGGCAGTAAGCACGGTCATGTATATCCGCATGTACATGCTTCTGGCCCTGTTTTCCGTGTTGCTTGCCTATGCAAACGTTCGTTTCTGTGAATTGCTTCAAAAGGATCAAAAAACAGTAAAAGAGACCGTATCGGCCGCCGCTGTCCAGGTTGCTGCGATGGTTGGCGGTCTGCTGACGCATTATTATTTCCTGGTATTCGCATTTGTTCTCTGTCTGGCAACGCTGCTTTCCCTGCTGCTTCAGAAAGAGCTGAAAAGCGCCTGCTTCTATTCGGCCGTGTCCGTTGGCGGCGCGGGTCTTTCCTTTCTGATCTGGCCTGAAATCTTTCATGATCTGTTCCGCGGAGCCCGGGGAAGCCAGGCAGCCGGCAGCCTGACGGATCTGGCCGGACTTCCGGGGGACTTCAGAAAAATGATCGGGATTGTAAACGACGAGGTGTTCGGTAAAGGCCTTCCGGTTTTTCTGGCCATCGCAGTCGTTGCAATAATTGCGGCAATAGTACGGAAAAAGCGGGAAAACGTCCGCCTGTTTCCGCGTCCGGACCGCAGGACGATCCAGGTCATTTTGCTGGCGGCCGTCTCTGTTCTGTGCCTGCTGTCCGTTACGAAGATCGCGCCATACAAATCGGATCGTTATATATTCAACATTTTTCCGTTCATCGTTTTATGCATCGTTTACCTGTTCGAGTCGCTGTTCCTGACTATTAAGCTTAAGAAGCCGATTGTTGCAGCGTTTTGTATCCTGTGTGCCGTCTTTATTGTCCTGGGATATAAAACCGTCGGAGTAAAGTATCTTTATCCCGGTACCGTTGGGAAGATTGAAAAGGTCTGTTCGGCGGAAAAGGCTCCGCAGATTGCCGTATTCGCGGATGACTGCGGGAACAATCTCCGCATGTATAACGCAAAACTGTCCTATTACTGGCGTATGGGCGGCCCCGTTTACGCAACCAAGGAAAAGGGGCTGGAATCCCTTGAAAAGGACTGTCCGCAGGCCGACCGTTATATCGTGTATATCGACCATGACCTTTCCGCGGAAAAGATCCTGGAAAATATTATGGATCAGACGGAAATGTCAAAGCAAAAGAAGCTGTTTAAAGATAATTATGCCGATGCCTGGCTGATCACAAAATAGTGAATCAAAGGGACAGTCCCCTTTGATCCGCACTTCTGAATCAATGGGGACAGTCCCCCTGATCCGGGACAGTCCCCCTGATCCTTTCTTTCTTACAATTTCCCTTTATTCATGAAGTAGAATCTGGTATAATATCTTACAACTATGCCATTTTAACAGTTGAAAATACAGGGGAGAAGGGGCTATGAAACTGATCATCCAGATTCCGTGCTACAACGAAGCGGAAACCCTGGAGATCGCGCTGAACGATCTGCCGAAGCATATTGACGGCATTGATGTGATCGAATATCTGATCATCAATGACGGCAGCAGCGACGAGACCGTTCAGGTCGCGAAGAACTGGGGCGTTCACTACGTTGTCAATTTCCGCAACAACAAGGGCCTGGCAAAGGGCTTTATGGCGGGCATCGACGCCTGCCTGCGCAATGGGGCGGATATCATCGTCAATACCGACGCGGACAACCAGTACAACGGAAAAGATATTGAAAAGCTGGTGAGGCCGATTCTGAACGGGGAGGCCGGCATGGTGGTCGGCGCGCGTCCGATCGACCAGACCGAGCATTTTTCGCCGATGAAAAAGAGGCTGCAGCATCTGGGCAGCTGGGTTGTGCGAAAAGCCAGCGGCACCGACGTTCCGGACGCGCCGAGCGGATTCCGGGCCTACAGCCGCAGCACGGCCATGCGGCTCAATGTTATCAACGAGTACACCTATACGCTGGAGACAATCGTCCAGGCGGGCCATGACAAGATGGCCATCACATCCGTTCCCATCAGCACTAATCCGGAGCTGCGCAAATCCCGGCTGTTCCACAGCATGCTGGGGTATGTGAAGCGGTCCTCCGCCACGATCATGCGGGCATATACAATGTACAGCCCGATGAAGACCTTTATGAGTATCGCGGCGGTCTTCGGTGCTATCGGCCTGGCCATGGGTATTTATTATCTGGTGGAGCGCGCCATGGGCCACGGCGCGGGCCATGTCCAGATGCTGATCTTTGTGGCAATCATGATCTTCATCGCCGCAACCAGCGCGATGATCGGGCTGTTGGCGGATATCATCGCCGGCAACCGGAGGATCCTGCAGGAAATCCAGTATGAGCTCCGCCGGATCGATTACGGCCCGGGCCATGAAGAGCAGAAGCAGGGCCACAAGAAGGAAGTCGTGAGGCTTCCGGAGGAGGACCGAGATGAAACGCTATGATTACGTTATCGTCGGCGCCGGGCTTTTTGCCGGAACCTTTGCCTATTTCGCGAAGAAAGCGGGAAAAACCTGTCTGGTCCTGGAAAAAAGGGATCATATCGGCGGAAACGTTTACTGCGAAGACGTGGACGGCATCCACGTGCATAAGTACGGGGCTCACATTTTCCATACCTCGGATAAGGCCGTATGGGATTTTGTGAATTCCCTGGCGGAATTCAACCGGTACACCAATTCTCCCGTGGCGAATTATCACGGCGAGATGTACAATCTGCCCTTCAATATGAACACCTTCTCCCGGATGTGGAATATCCGCACGCCGGAGGAAGCCAGAGCGATTATTGACAAACAGAAAGAAGAGATCACCGGCGAACCGAAGAACCTGGAAGAGCAGGCCATCAGCCTGGTCGGCAGGGATATTTATGAAAAGCTGGTCAAGGGCTATACGGAAAAACAGTGGGGCAGAAAGTGCTCCGAGCTTCCCGCGTTCATCATTCGCCGCCTTCCTGTGCGCTTCATTTACGACAACAATTATTTCAACGACCGGTATCAGGGCATTCCCATCGGCGGCTACAATGTGATCGCCGAAAAGCTGTTCGAAGGCTGCGAAGTCGTTCTCAATACGGATTATAATGAAGACCGTGAAAAATGGAATGCGATGGGAGAAAAAGTTCTCTACACCGGGGCGCTGGATCATCTTTACGGCGAGTGTTTCGGCCCGCTGGAGTACCGCAGCCTGCGCTTCGAGACCGAACATCTGCAGCAGGAGAATTTCCAGGGCGTTGCGGTCGTGAATTACACGGATGCGGAAACGCCGTTCACCCGGATCATCGAGCATAAGCATTTCGAGTTCGGCACCCAGCCCACCACGGTGATCACCCGGGAATATCCTCTTGCGGGCGGCGCAGGGCTGGAGCCTTATTATCCCGTCAATGACGAAAAGAACCAGACGCTTTATGAAAAATACCGGGCTCTGGCCGACGCGGATCAAAAGCTGATCCTCGGCGGACGGCTGGCGGAGTATAAGTACTACGATATGGACAAGGTTATTGCGAGCGCCTTTGAGCTGTGCGAAAAAGAGCTCGGGAATTCGTTCGCAGGGTAAGAACCGAAACGGAAACGGGGGAGAGTATGCAGCGGGTACACGCAGTCGTTGTCACCTATAACCGGACAGGCCTCCTGATGGAGTGCATGGACGCGATTTTAGCCCAGTCCTATCCGGTGGAAAAACTGATCATTATCGATAATCACAGCACGGACGGAACCGGTGATACCCTGACGGAAAAAGGCTACCGCGCCAATCCCGTGGTGGATTATCATTATCTGGACGAGAACACCGGCGGTGCCGGAGGCTTTCATGAAGGCATGAAAATCGCCCGGGAATACCAGCCCGACTGGGTCTGGATCATGGACGACGATACGATTCCGGAGAAAACCTGCCTGGAGGAGCTGATCAAAGCCAGCGAAACCGTGGAAGGGGACGTCAGCTTTTTTGCCAGCGCCATCCGCGGCATGCAGGGCGAGGCCATGAACGTACCGAAAATCGCCCGGAAGCAGTTCTCCACCTATACGGACTGGTATCAGTACCTGGAACAGGGCATGGCCCAGGTTGTGAAAGCGACCTTCGTTTCCCTGATGTTCAATATCAAAGCCATCAACAAATGCGGACTTCCCTGGGCGCCCTTCTTCATCTGGGGCGACGATTCGGAATACACCCAGCGCGTCATCCGGGATTTCGGCCCGGCCTATATGGTGGGCAGCAGCCATGCGGTGCATAAACGGGTGGGATCGGACGAGCTTTCCATCGTGACCGAAACCAACAAAAACCGGGTCCGCATGTATTTTTATTACTACCGGAACAACCTGATCGGCTTCTGGGAGTACGAAAGCGCGCTGTACCGTTTCCTGTGCCTCGGCAAACTGGGATATGACGCGGTGCGGGTCCTGTTCAAGGGAAAATACAAAGGGAAAAAGATCGGCGTCATCTGCAAAGCGTTCTTTGCCTTTCTGTTCGGAACCTACGACCGGAACGCTTTTAAGCACCGGGCGGAACTGTAGGCCGAAAAGGGGGAACACATGTTAAGCTATCTGCGCAAAATGGCGAATAAGGGCGGCTTTGCCAGCAGTCTGGTGTATTTCGGCTACCTGCTGTATGAGCGTCTGAATCATTTTGTGTTCTGGATCCTGCATTTCAGGCCGGTTCAGAAGAATAAGATTGTATTCACCGCCATGCACGGGGAGCGCTACGGCGACAATCCCTTCTATATTTCCGAGGTTCTGAGAAAAAACAAAGATCTGGACATAGTCTGGCTGTTAAAGCCGGAGGCGGACGATGAAGTCCCCGAAGGGGTCACCCGGGTCGATTACAACAACTTCTTTGAGACGGCCAAAGCCCTTTCCACCGCGGCGGTCTGGGTGGATTCCAACATGAAGCGGTCCGGCTTCATCAAAAAGAAAAACCAGCTGTACGTCCAGACCTGGCATGGAAGCTACGGCTTTAAAAAAGTGGGCCTGGATCTGGGAAAGGCCCTGACGAAGATCGATAACCGGACGATCCGCTACAATGCCCGGTATATGGATTATCTGCTTTCCAACAGCGACCTTACGTCGGAAATCTACACCCGGGCGCTGGCCTTTCAGGGAACCATTTTAAAGAACGGAAGCCCGAGAAACGACATGCTCCGGGAGGATCCGCAGCCGTACCGGGAGAAGGTGCTGAAGGCGTTTCATTCGGAAGCGGACCATATCCTGCTGTACGCGCCGACCTATCGCCGGGACTTTATGACCGACAGCATGGGGATTGATTTTCCCCGGCTTCAGAGCTTTCTGGAAGAGCATTACGGCGGAAAATGGCTGCTTTTGATCCGCCTGCACTACAAGAATCTGGCGGCGGCAGACGGTTTTATTCCCTATTCCGACACGATACAGAATGCCTCGGATTACGGGGTGATGCAGGAGCTTCTGGCGGCATCGGATATCCTGATTTCCGATTATTCCAGCTGTATGTTCGATTTTATCACTACCGGAAAGCCCTGTTATGTGTTTGCCAGCGACCTGGAAGAGTACGAGGAGGATACCGGCAGCTACTGGAAGATGAGTGAACTGCCGTTCCCCCTTGCACGGGACAACGATGAACTGATCCGCAATATCCGGGAGTTTGATCCGGAACAGTACAGAAAAGACCTGGACGGGCTGTTTGAGCGGGTAGGCCTTTCGGAAACCGGCCGGGCCAGTGAAGCAGCGGCGGAAGCGATTTTACAATGGATGGAGCAGCATCAATGAACATAGCGGTGATTTTTGCCGGCGGCTCCGGGCAGCGGATGCGCAGCCGGGACATTCCCAAGCAGTTCCTGAAACTGCATCAGAAACCGATTATCATCTACACGCTGGAACAGTTTGAGCATCATCCCATGATCGATGCCATTGTTGTGGCGTGCAAGGAGGACTGGATCGGGCATCTGCAGGAGCTGACGTACCAGTACCGGATCGATAAGGTGAAAAAGATCGTTCCGGGAGGAAAAACCGGCCAGCTTTCCATCTTTGAAGGCTTAAAGGCGGCGGAGGAGATCGCCGACGGTCCTTCCGTCGTGCTTATTCATGACGGAGTCCGTCCGCTGATCAATGAAAAGACGATTACGGACAATATCGAAAGCGTTAAGGAGCACGGCTCCGCGATCACAACGGCGGTTGTGAAGGAAACGATCCTGGTGGTCAACGAGGACGAATCCATCAGTGAAGTGCCGGACCGTTCCCGCTCCCGTGTGGCGAAAGCCCCCCAGAGCTTCTGGCTGGAGGATATCCTGGCGGCCCATAAAAGAGCGGTTGAGGAGAAGAAGTACAATTTCATCGACTGCTGCACGATGATGAACCATTACGGCCACCGGCTGTACCTGGTGGACGGACCTTATGAAAACATCAAAATCACCACGCCGGATGATTTCTATTCCATGCGGGCCCTTCTGGATGCCCGGGAGAACGAGCAGCTGTATCAGGAGGGCGATCAGTAATGTGGAAAAACAATCCGGTCTTTTATGAAGACCTGGAGCGGCTGGCGGCTTCCTCTTTTCTTCCCTTTGAAAAGCTCCGGGGAAAGACGGTTTTTATCACCGGCGCAACAGGGCTGATCGGGTATAACCTGACGGCAGCCCTGGCCCTGGTTTCGATCCAGAAAGGGCTGGATCTGAAAATCCGGGCCCTGGTCCGGGATGAAGAGGCGGCAGAAGAAAAATTTGCCCGGGTTCTGAAAGATTTTTCCGGTTTGGGTTTTGTAACCGGGACGGTGGAAAACCTGCCGGACTTTGAAGGCCCGGCGGACTATATCGTTCACGCGGCATCGCCCACCGCCAGCGCCTATTTCATTCAGTCGCCGGTGGAAACGATCCGGGCGGCCGTGACCGGCACCATGAACGTGCTGGCCCTGGCAAGGGAAAAGCAGACGGCCGGCCTGGTTTACTGTTCCTCCATGGAAGTCTACGGCGCCCAGGAAGAGGAAAAACTGCTGAAGGAATCCGACACCGGGACGATGGATCCTCTTTCCGTCCGCAACTGCTATCCGGAAAGCAAGCGGCTCTGCGAGAACCTGACGGTTTCCTATGCCGAAGAATACGGCCTTCGCTCCATGGTGATCCGGCTGGCCCAGACCTTCGGCCCCGGCGTGAATATTGAAAAAGACAACCGTGTTTTCGCGGAATTTGCCCGGGATAAGGTGGACGGGAAGGATATCGTTCTTCTGACGGAAGGGAAGAGCAGACGGGGCTATCTGTATACAATGGATGCCGTCAGCGCGATTCTTACGGTACTCCTGCGCGGAGAACCGGGGCAGGCGTACAATGCCATGAACAACGACACCTATTGCTCCATTACGGAAATGGCGCGTCTGGTTGCGGAAGACCTGGCCAACGGCGATATAAAGGTCTGTTTCGCGCCGGATGAAAAGGAGAGCAGAAAGTTCTCTCCGCTGCATTTTTATAATCTGGACACTTCAAAGCTGCGGGCCTTCGGATGGGCGCCGCAGATCCCTCTGCCGGAAATGTATGAACGCATGATTTTCGCCTGGCAGAGCGAGCGGGATTTATGATGAAAAAAATTCTGGTAATCGGACTGGGAAATCTGAATAATTACGGCGAAAACTACCTGATCGACTGCGCCATCGACGCGGTGAACCGTTCAGAGGGCTGTGAAGCGTTCTTTACCGAGATGGAACCTTCCATGAGCGCGCTGCAAAAGCTTTCGTATTACGGAAAAATGCTGCGGGTGCGTTCGGGAGAATATACTGCGGAGAAGAACCGGATGGAATATGAAGCGGTCCGCCTCCGCTGCGGCCGGTCCTACGAGGATGCCATTAAAAAAGCGGACGCGGTGCTGATCGCCGCCGGAAGCTTTAAATATAAAACCCAGAAACTGTGGGCGTATTATTCCCTGATTGTTGAAATCGCGGAAAAATACGGCATTCCCGTGATGTACAATGCCATGAATGTGCAGAAGTACGACGGCGCCGATCCGAAATGCCGGACTCTGGCGGAACACGCCAAAAGAGCTGCCGTTATCACGACCCGTGACGGAGAGGAAGGAATCCGCCGCCTCCGGGAGGATTACGGGGTTCCGGAGACCGCCGTGGTGGAAGCCGTCGGCGATATGGCTTACCGGATCCCGGAATGTTACCGCGTTAAAAGAAAAGAAGAGGCGGACGTGCTCGGGATTAACCTGATTTCCGGCAACATTTTCCGCCGGTACGGCCGCACACTCAGGGAGGAAGAGCTTCTTGCCGTTTACCTGAAGCTGCTGAATGCCCTGGATGAGCGGCAGATTCCCTGGAAGCTGTTTGTGAACGGCCTGCCGGAGGATCTGGAATTCGGCGGGAAGCTGCGCACCCTTTACGGGGATCCTTCACTGACGATCGCTTATCCGGCTTCGACAGGGGAAATGGTGGAATTCACCGCCGGCTGCCGGATGGTTTTCGGCGCGCGGCTGCATTCCTGTATCTGCGCTTACGCGCTGGACATCCCGTTTACCGGCTTTTACTGGGACGAAAAAATGGAACGATTCGCGGAAAACTCCGGAACAAAGGAGCTGTTCTTTACGGAAGAAGAGCTCCGGAGCGGAGAGATTATTCCCAAAATCATAAAACTGTATGATGAAGGCTTTGTCTTCGACCGGGAAAACCGGGAAGAGCAGAAGCGCCGGACCTTCGATGCGATCCGGCAGTTTCTGCAGCAGGTGACAGGGAAGGAGGAGCCGGATCATGTCTGAAATACTTCTTTCGGTCGTCATTCCCCATTACAATTCCCCCGACGCGCTCCGGAAGCTGATCCTTTCCATCCCGGACCGGCCGGAAGTCCAGGTTGTCGTCGTGGATGACAACAGCACAAAAGAACTGGAGCGGCTGGAACAGGTCCGTTGTGAAATGAACGGCCGCGTGGAATTCTTCCGGAACGAAACCGGCATCCAGAGCGCCGGCGCCTGCCGGAACACCGGCATGGAAAAAGCGGTGGGAAAATGGATCCTGTTTGCGGACGCGGACGACTATTTCCTTCCCGGAATGTATGAAACCGTTTCCGAATATTTTGACAGCAGCTATGATATGGTCATTTTCTGTCCGACTTCCGCGTATATCGGCAGCGGAGAGCCGGCAGGCCGTCACCAGCGGCACGAGCAGCGGATCCGGGCCTATCTGGCGGATCCGACCCGGGAGAATTATCTCTCCCTCTGCCGGACGACGACCATCTGGTCGAAGCTGATCCGCCGCAGTGTGATCGAAGAAAACCAGATCCGCTGCAGTACGTCCATGCACGGCAATGATTTTCTCTGTTCCCAGAAGCTGTTTTTCTTCTGTAAAGAGAAAAAAGTGGTTACTGATGTGATCTACTGTATCACCCAGGGGGAGAATTCCCTGACGACTTCCGTCAGTGAACTGTCTTTTGAGAACAGTGTGAAGGAGCGGACGAAAGGCTATCTGTTTGACCGTTCGCATTACAGCAAAAAGGATCTGTACGCCATCGATCTTTCCGGCGGGGAAACGCTTCTTCGGGGGCTTCGCCGGCATGCGGGCTTTAAAAAACTCTTCTGGGGCTTTCGGTATTTCCGGAAGAACCGGGTGCATATTATTCCCAGACGCCTGCTGAAGTGGAAAAACCTGCGCAGGTATATGAAGGACGGCTATCTGGTCTAGCAGATGTTGCACCGGTGCTTGGGTGCAGAAAGGAAACAGGACAATGGAGAGTAAACCGGCAAGAAACGGACTGGTTGATCTGGTAAAATTCCTGGCCAGTATCGGGATCATGGCGGGACACTGGTACAGTGTCTGGCCGAAGGTTTTTGCCGGCCAGGAAATAAAGGGAGTCTTTTTCCGCTTCTTCGGAGTACGGCTGGACGCTCTGGTTGCTCTCTTTTTCGTAGTCGCCGGGTATTACGCGGCAAAAAGCTTCGCCTCTCTTTCAGAAGGGCGGCAGAGCTGCGGAACCTATCTCAGCAAAAGGGCGAAACGGCTGTTTCCGGCGGCGGTTTTTTCCGCTCTGGTCTTTACGGTGATCGGGTTTGCCTTCCGGCTGACGACAGGAGGGTGGTGGCTTGGCAGGAAGTGGACTTTGTCGGACATGATCCTGACCAGCTTCGGCGGCTTCAACTGGATCGTGGGGACCGGAAACCACATCAATTCCCCGGTCTGGTTTGTCGGCGCGCTGTTTCTGGACATCCTGATCTTTGGGTTTGTTTCGTCTTCGAAGATCCGTAAGGAAGGCAAGATTGCCTGTTTTGCGGCGATGATGCTGATCGGCCTGAGCTTTCTGAATATGGAGCTCTCCTTCCCGCTGCTGGCCGACAAAACCTGCCGGTCCTATATGAGCTTTTTCTTCGGCGTCCTTTTCGGCCTTTTTCAGGACAGGGAACTGGAGAAAAAAAGAGGACTGCCATGGCCGGAACTGCTGCTGATCGTTATTGCGGCGGTGATCTGCTTTGCGGGCGGAGGAATTATCAAAAACGGATTGACCGGAAACCGGATCCTCGTTTATTCCTTCCTGGTGGGACCGGCCCTGATCCGGATCGGGGAATGGAAGCCGCTTCAGGTTCTCAGCGGAAAAGTGACCCGGGTATTGGGAGAGGTATCGTTTTATATCTATCTGTTCCACATGCCCTTCTATGTACTGATCGGCTGTATTTTCGGCAGCGCGATCCATTATGAAAGCCGGCTGGCCTTCGGGCTTGCGGCACTGATTATGATCGCAGCGGCCGCGTTGATCTATAAACTGTCTCCGAAACTGGAAACGGCGTTCGTCCGGTTCGTGGGAAAACTGGGAATTTCTCTGGAAACGGAAAGAAAAAGTCTATGAAAAACAAATGGTTTGATCGAAAAGACGCTCTGATTCTGCTCCTCGTTTTCGCGGCGGCTCTGATTCCGCGGCTTCTTTTCTCGCTTCAGATGATTCCGTTCCTTTTAAACAACGACGAGCTGGCGACGATTTCTTCCTTTACGCTGATTTATCCGGCTCAGTGGTCGGAAGTGCTGACGAATCTGACCAATTATTACGGAGGCGGATTTACGATCCTGTTCACCCCGCTGTTCTACTGGATGGATGATCCGGTGGAGATTTATCATACGATGCTGAGCATTTACTGCGTGGTGCAGGCACTGATTACGGTGCCGGCTTACTGCGTGATCCGGAAGCACTTTCTGACCGGTCAGCGCTGGCTTGCCGGATTTCTTTCCCTTGCGGCCAGCTATATGGTCACCAGAAGAAGCGACAATATCACGAACGAAACAGCGCTCTATCTGCTGACCTGGATCATTTTCGCGATCCTGATGGAACTGATCGACAGCATCGACCAGACAAAAAAGAAGAGAATCCTGAGCCTCGTTCTGGCCCTTCTGTATGCCTATGCGCTTTCGATCCATGAGCGGTCGCTGGCTTTTCTGGGCATGTTTGCCGTTCTGTTCCTGTTTTACCTTCTGGTATACCGGCGGTGCATTGTATCCATCCCGTTTTTCGGAGTGCCGTTTGCGGGCGGCTACATACTGGCCAGACTCTTCAAGAAGGCCATCCTGGCGGCAAACTATTCCGCAGTTCTGAAGAATGTGGCCAATACCTCTGTGGGCGGCAATTTCTCGAACCTGAAGCTGCTGACCAATTCCGGAAACTGGAAGGCCTTCGGCTTCAGCATGATCGGCTCCTTTACAACGGCTTCGCTGGTTACCTGCGCCCTTCTGGTTGCCGGAACGTTTATTTTCCTGAAGTATCTCGGAAGAGGGCTGTTCCGTTCCCGCATGATGAGGGAAGCGGAAGATGAGGGCAGTATTGAACGGAAATTCCTGGCAGGATTTGTTTTCTTCTACTGCGGGATTTTCGCGATCATCTTCATGCAGGCTGCCGGCTGGCTTCCTTCGCTGGAAGCGGCGCTGGAACTGGGCTGGGGAACCACCAACTATTCCCTGAAAATCATTACCTATATCCGGTATTACGGAATCTGTCTGGGGCCGGTTGTGGTCCTGACCGTTCTTTACCTGTATAAAAGGCAGGGGAAAACCCGTCTGCTTTCGATCCTGACCATTCTCGGATCGGTGTTCCTTTCCGCTTTCTGGCTCCGGTTTATTTACCGTTACGTCATGTTCAGCGATTCCGGAAGGGAAGCCTGGTATCCCTTCGGAGGGGATCTGACCAACAATACCTTCGGGCATCTGTTCTATATTATCGGGGCGGTGGTCCTGATTGCCGCAGCGGTTCTTCTGTTCCTGCTGCTTCGGAAGAAGTGGTTCAATGCGCTGCTTCTGGTGCTCTGCGGCTTCTTTATCTTCCAGTATGTCAGCCTCTCCAATCTGGACCTGAGGAAAAACAATTCCAATGAGAATCTGCTGAATACGTACCGTGCCTGCGAGAGACTGGGACTGGATGAAATCATGACCGATTTATATGTGAACTCCACGGTCGCTACCCGGTACCAGTTCCTGTTCTATGACAGCCAGGTCCATCCGGAACTTCCGGATTATGATATTGACCAGGGCATTGTCCTGACCTCTTCCCTGAGCCAGTTCCGGGAAGCCTTTGATCACGGCTGGAAGCGGGTGGAACTTCAGTCCGAAGTGCCGGTTCATTATCTCCTGATGAAGGGGGATGCCCTTCTTTCCCGGCTGGATGAAAAGGGAGTCTCGTACAGCGACCAGAATCTGAAGGAAAGTGTTCTGTATCCGGAAGACTTTATCCGGCTGGATGCCCAGACCTCCAGCGCGGTGACCGATTCGCTCTGGTTTGCCGCGGGAACGTATGAGCTGACGGTGGACGGGTCCGCGGAAGTCAGCATTCTGGACGGATCCGGAAATGTGCTCTGCACCAATGCCCCGGATGACGAAGAAGTTTCCGGCGGAGAAGCGGCGGAAGGATCCCGCAGCGTATTCTCCACCCTGTCCGGAAAGAAGCTGAAGGCCGCTGTCCGGCTGGAGCAGGACGTGGTCGACGGGGAAACCGTGACGGATGAGGGCATGACGGAGATGCTGGAAGAGATTCTGACCAGCATTGAGATCCGTCAGATTTCCGACAATTATATTCTCGGAATCAGCGACGCGGCAACCCTGGCGGAAGCGGCGGATGCGGTCAACCGGGAAAAGAAGTTTGATAAACTGTATTATTGTTATGACGCGGACAGCACCAAATTCGATCTGTCCCACTTAAGCAGCCAGGTGTCCGGAGTGAGCGTGGAGATCTGCGATTCGGTGGAGGCCGGTCAGCTGACAGACTGCTGGCTTCTGGTGAATACGACCGATGACTGGCTTAGCTACTGCACTCATTTCGATCCGGTTCTGATCAACAGCCGCTATGTCCTTCTCGCAGCGAAAGAGAGACCGGATGACGGATTTGTGGACATCGAAAAGCTGCAGATGACCGACGGAATGCCTGCCTATCTGCATGCCGGAACCTACCGGCTGCGCTTCAGCGGATTTGATGCAGGAGACGAAGGAAAGACCCTGGGATACCAGGTTAAATCCCTGAGTTCCGGCAAGATCCTCGCGAAGGGCCTTCTGGGAGAAAACGGCAGTAAGGAATCTTCCATGCATCTCTCAGGAAGAATTGAGAATTGGGCTTTTATGCTTCTTTCGAACGAAGAGGTCATTCCCTGTGAACGGATCGAGATCTCGAAGCCTTATTCCGTATCGGAAGCCTATTACAGCCGGGAATACGGCAGTCTGGTCAGCCTGATTGAATCCACCGGCTATTCGGGTGAGATCTGCGTTTTTGATGCTTCTTCGGATTATGACAGCGATGTGATCCGGAAATACATTGAGCGGGATTCCGGGAAAGCCTCGGTGGTGATCAACAGCTCGGATGCGCTGGATCCGTATGATCCGGCCGGATCGGGAATTTCTTCCGCAGCGGACTGGATCCTGCTTCCGAGAACCAGCGAAAATGTGTATCCGCTCATGCCGGAATATGCCGCGGTCCAGGCCTGCTCCTCCACGCTGGCCATGGTCCGGAACACGCCGGAGAATATTGCCCTTCTTGAGAAAAACGGCGTGGAAATGCTTTCGCGGGATGGGCTGCTTTCCACGGAGTTCTACGATCCCGTGAACAGCAAACTGAAATCCGTCAGTGTTCCGAAAGGAACGTACCGGCTCCATATATCCGTTGAAGAGGATGTGAAAGACCAGGAGACGCTCTCGGTTTACCGTGGTACGGACAATACCGTGATCACTACGGTGAAATACGATCCCGGCCGGAAGGATACGGTTGTGACGGTGGGATCGCTGGAAGGTTTTGGAAGACTGATCGCCGGACCCGGAGCCAACGCGGAAGGAATGGTACCGGCCAGTGTGACCAAAGCAGAAAAAGCCAAATATAAGATTACCGGAATCGAAAGGGTTTCGAACGATTTCCTTTTGAACTTCGGCGAATGCGCGCTTTCGGAAGGAGTGCAGTACAATGCAGAAGAAAACACGCTTTCCGGCACCGGAAAGATCCGGCTCCGTTCCGCTCTCTTCCGTGTAACCCGGAACCATGTCTACCATGTCCGGGCGAAAATCAAGGGCGATCCGGTTTCCGTGGGCCTTTACATGGTCAACACCCAGTTCCTGAATGAGATCATCAACGCCCGCTCCGTCAAGAACAATATTACGGATCTCGGCGACGGCATAACGGAGGTTTACATGCTGGTCATCCCGCAGGAAAACCGGAAGTATAATGTTCTGGATTTCGAGGCGGAGTTCAACGGAGCATTCGAGGTGCTGGAGATCCGGCTGGAGAAAGAGGAACAGGAGTAAACCCTGGCGACAGGGGACGGTTCTCTGTCGCCAAAAAAATGCGGCAGTGAAAGAGGACAGCAGGACAAGTCCCTGCTGTCCTCGTGATAAAAGAAAAGACGACAGCGGGATACGTTCCCGCTGTCATCAAAATAAGGAGCGAAAAATGAGTAAACTTGCAGTGATTTTTCCCGGGATCGGTTATACGGCGGAGAAGCCGCTTCTTTATTACAGTCAGCGAATAGCAAAGGAGAAGGGGTATGAGATCCTCGTGATCGCGTACGGGGGTTTTCCCAAAAAGGTCAAAGGGGACCGGAAGAAAATGGTGGAATCCTTTCAGCTGGCGCTTTCCCAGTCGGAAGAAAAACTGAAAGAGACGGATCTGGCGTCGTATGAAGACGTTTTGTTTATCGGAAAGAGCGTCGGCACGATTGTGGCGGCAAAGATTGCGTCGGAGAGTCCGGTTAAGGAAAAAATCCGTCTGATACTGTATACACCGCTGGAAGACACTTTTTCTTTCTCCTTTGGAAGCGCGATTGCCTTTACCGGGACGGCAGATCCCTGGGTCGGGGGAGAGAAAAGCAGAATTGCGGCGATATGCGGGGAAAAGAAGATTCCCTGTATGATGGTTCCGGAGGCGAATCATTCGCTGGAGAGCCCGGAGATTTTGGGGGATCTGAAGGAATTGTATCGGATTATGAAGGAGACGGAGAGGTATATAGTGGAGGGAGTGTGAGGGCGAAAGCCCTGAAAAAGCGCATAAGCTATGTGCTGTGAAACAGCACACAACGGACATCCGCCCAGCCTGAAAGGCCGGGCGGATATCCGTTGCATCACAGAGCAAAAAAACAGTT
>CADBNG010000004.1 GCA_902795985.1 uncultured Lachnospiraceae bacterium | reverse complement strand
CTGCAGAGCGGCAGCCTCCTGTTCGTCCGGGGCTACGTTAAGAAAATTCTTCTGGCGGATGTGCTGGCAAAGGTTACGGTGGAAACGTTCGGCGGGACGCAGGACCCGTCCGCGGCTTTTCTGTGGCTGGGATCCATCTGCTATACACTGCAGCTGTATTATGATTTTTCCGGGTATTCCGAAATGGCCATCGGCATCGGCCGGATCTTCGGGATCCACAGCGAAAAGAACTTCAAATACCCCTACATGACGGCTTCCGTTTCCGAATTCTGGCGCCGGTGGCATATTTCCCTGGGACGGTGGTTCCGGAACTATGTCTATTTCCCGCTGGGCGGATCCCGGGTGGAAAAACGCTCCCGGCTGTACTTCAACCTGTTCGTTGTCTGGGCGCTGACAGGTATCTGGCACGGTGCCAACTGGACCTTTATCATCTGGGGCATGTTCTATTTCGCGGTGATTGCGCTGGAGAAAGCCCTGGATCTTCCGAAAAGGCTGCCGGGCCGGGTGTTTAAAATCCTGTACCGGATTCCCGTGCTGCTGTTCATCAATTTCCAGTGGGTCCTGTTCAATTCCGCCAGTCTGCCGGAAGGGTTCCGGTATATCGGGGGAATGTTTACGGCGAAGAGCGCTCTGGCGGATATCCGTGCCGGCGTACTGTGGGGACAGTACCGCTTTTTCGTGATTGCCGCGGTGCTGTTTGCGACGCCGGTGATCCCGCTGGTCAAAAGGAAGCTGCAGGTGCTCACCGGAACGAAACGGATCGTGGCGGAAGCGGTTATGGCGGGAGCGCTGGGCGTTTTGTTTGTGATCGCAGTTTCTTTCGTAATTGCCGGAAACAACAACCCGTTCCTGTACGGAAACTTTTAAAAAAGGCCCGGGACTCCGCAGCCGGAGATTTTTCCCGATGTCCATAGGAGGAACCTGTTGAAATACAATCTTGAAAAGAAAATCTTAGCCTTATTCCTGATCGGCTTTATGGTCGTCGGATTTATCGGCAGCCGGTCCTTCCTTCAGATCGGTCCGCTGATCAAATCCGTGGCGACGGAAATCCGTAACGGGGGCAGGACGGAAAAGAAGACGAAGAAAAACGAAGAGCTGACCGGGATGACCGGGTCCGACCAGAAAACGGACGAAGAGGAAATGGGCTTTTCGGAGTTTTCCGGCCAGTTTTCCGATACGCTCTTTTTCAAGGAGCAGATGGTGGACCGGAACGGCGCCGTCGCGAAACAGCTGGGCCTGACGGAGCGCTACAATCAGGACAATATGTATGTGCTGGACAACGGATACATTATCGGGGTTTATGATTATACCAGCACGGATTACGAGACGGAGCAGGTAACCGGCTTCCGGGATTTCCTGCAGAGCCGCGGGATTTCCCTTCTTTACGTCAACGAGCCGGTCAAATATACGGATGACGCCGCCATTTCCGAAATCCTCGGGATCGGGACGTATCCCAATGACAACGCGGACCGGCTGCTGGCGCGGCTGGAGGAGGCCGGGGTGGAAACGCTGGATCTCCGGAAGACCCTTCCGGGGGACGATCCCTTTGGCTGGTTCTACAAGACCGACCATCACTGGACCGCGGAGACCGGGAAAAACGCGGCGCGCTGCATCGCGGAAAAGCTCAATGCCGATCTGGGTTATTCCATCGACCTTTCCAATTATGCGGACGAAAATCTGGTCAGCACGTTTTACAGCCAGTCCTGGCTTGGCGAACAGGGACGAAAGCTGGGAGAAACCTATGCGGGACTCGAGGATTATACCCTGATTACTCCCGCGTACGATACTTCTTTTACCATTACGATCAATGATGCCGTACTGGTGGGGTCTTTTGATGAAGTCCTGGTCAATCAGGCAGTGCTTTATCCGGAGAACAATGAAGACATCTACAATGCCCCCAGCTGGCATTATGCCTACCACGGCAATGACGGGCCCATTATCAATAACTGGAATGACGGAGGAAAGAAAATCCTGGTTCTGGGGGATTCCTTTGACGCCGTTACCAACGCGTTCCTTGCGATCGGCGTTTCCGAAGTGGAAGGCATCATCATGCGCGACTATCAGGGCAGTATCCGCGACTACATTATGGAAAAGGATTTTGACACCGTCGTCATCGCCTATACGGAATTCATGATCGGCGCGCACGATGACGAGGAATCCGCAAACTACCGGATTTTTGATCTGGAATAAAAACAGTTTAAAGGGGACAGGCACTTTGTGCTGAAAAATGGCGCAAAGGGGATGGACATAAAAAGGGGACAGGTACCTTATGCCGGAAACGGCATCAATACCTGTCCCTTTTGTGTCAGTAAACGGGCTCTTCTGTGTTAAAGATCAGTCTCCGTTGATTGCGTTGAGAACGTCGCCGACCTGATAGAGGGAGCCGAAAATGCAGACGTCTTTGCCTTCGTCATTCAGGGCCAGGGCCTGGTCCAGACCGTCCTCCACGGAAGTGGCGTCATAGGCGGGAAGGCCGGTGATCTCTTCAATTTCCGTTTTCAGGGAGGAGGAGGCCAGCGCCCGCGCGTTTTTCGGGGTGACGGCAATGAAGCCTTCCGCGATGGGCATCACGGATTCCAGCATTTCCTCATGATCCTTGTCGGCCATAACACCGAAGACAAAGGTGAATTTTTTCTCCGGGAAATACTGGGCCAGACAGCGGGCCAGCTCCCGGGTTCCGTTCGGGTTGTGGGCGCCGTCGATCAGAAGCAGCGGATCCTTGCGGAGGACCTGAAAACGTCCGGGCCAGTTGGCGCCGGCAAAACCTTCGTAGACGGCCGATTCCGGAATATCGTATTTCTTCTGCAGCACGTCGATGGCATCCGCCGCGGTCAGCGCGTTGTTGAACTGGTAGCTGCCGATCAGCTTTACCCGGATGTTTTTCCGCTCCCGGTAGTTCAGAACCTGGAAATCGGTGGATTTGGAAACCAGTTCCGCGCGGGAGGCGTCGGTGATGGTCAGTTCGCAGCCCCGCTCCTCGCAGAGATCCCGGATCACGCCTTCCGCTGCCGCGGTCTGTCCGTACAGGACGACGGGGGCGCCGGGCTTGATGATTCCGCCCTTTTCGAAAGCGATCTTTTCGATGGTGTCCCCCAGCTCTTCCGTGTGTTCCAGATCCAGATTGCAGATGACGGAAAGCTCCGGGGTTTTAATGATATTTGTGGCGTCCAGCCGGCCGCCCATTCCCACTTCGAGAATCACGAAATCGCACTGATGCTTTGCGAACCAGTAGAACGCGATCGCGGTGATCCGCTCAAAAACGGTGGGAATAAACTGATCCTTCATTTCGTCCGCCGCCGTCTTTACGGCCAGAGTTGCTTCGCAGAGCTCTTCGTCGGAGATGTCCTGATCGTTGATTTTGAACCGCTCATTGTATCTGATCAGGTGCGGCGAGGTGTACAGTCCGGTTTTATAACCCGCGGCCGTAAGGATGGAGGAAAGCATGGCGGACGTCGACCCTTTTCCGTTGGTCCCCGCCACATGGATGTATTTCAGCCGGTCCTGGGGATTTCCGAGCCGGTCCATCAGGATGCGCATCCGTTCCAGTCCTAAAATACTGCCCCGCCAGGAGGCGGATTCAATGTAGTCCAGTGCTTCTTGGATATTCATTACTTCTGTCCCTTTTCCGATAACAGTTTCAGTGCCGGGATGCTCAGACCGCCGGCCGCGTTGCCCAGTGAGATCACAATAATGTACAGGAAGGTTTTAAAGCTCCATGCCCGGGCGATGGAGAAATAGTACATATCCGCCACGCTGTGCTCAAATCCGCAGAGAATAAAGACGGTGACGCCGAAAAACAGCGAAAGGTATTTGCCCAGCTCGTGGGGGTTGTTTTTAAAGCCGTCCACGGCAATATAGATGCAGATGTTGCAGAAAAAGGCCAGGAGGAACAGGCTTCCGGCATTGTCCGCCAGCTTGACCTCCGCCATGGCCGCCGCCTTTTCCGTGATGGCAGGGCCGACCCGGGTCAGATGTTCCAGGAAAGCGACGATGATGGTTCCCAGCAGGTTGCCGACCCAGATGACGCACAGCCCGAGAATGTAATCGGGGCCCGCGCCGATGGCATAGCATACTTTTCCGGTAAACAGGTTAAAGCCGAAGGTGCAGATCGTGAACAGGCCGATCACAAAGAAAATTGCGCCAAGGACTTTATTGTCCAGGGAAAGGAACGCGGTGCCGCCCAGTGCGATGCAGGCGCCGCCGAGCACGGAAAGAATCAGGTTTTTGAAAGGTGGTTTCATAAGTCATTTCTCCGTTAGGGGTCCATTGTCCGAATGGACAGCTCATTTAATCTTATCCGATATATTATATCCGTCTTTTGCAGGGGTTTCAAGCGTGGAGGGAGGAAACACCTGGATGGAATGCTTTTCTTCCGAAAAGACCCCGAAAGGGACGGAGCAGGGGGGCGAAGGGGACTGTCCCCTTCGGGACGGGGCGCGGAATCTTGTCCGCCGGGCGGCTTTGTGGTAGTATTTCCTCAGCAGAAAGCGACGGGCTTTTTGAAGCCCGTGCGGCGGGAAGACAGGAGACTTACGGATGAAAAAGAGCATGCGGTGCATCGCGGCGGTTTTGATGGCCGTGATACTGATGGTACTCGGAGGATGCGGGCAGCAGCCGGCGGCGACGGCACAGGCGTCTTCCCCGGCGATCGTGATCCATGAGGCGCCAGCCGGGGAAAAGGAAACGGCAGAACCGGCCGATGTCGGGGATGAGGCCGGTTCGGAGAGCCTCTCGACGGAGCCGGCTGCTGAAACGGTGCTTTCAGAGAGCAGCGTTACAGGAGAAGACGGAAGCGAAGAGGGAACAGGCGGGTCAGAAGAATCCGTCCAGACACCGGAGAACGTCCCGGAACCCCTGACAGAGCCGGAGAATCCAAAACCGCAGATTTCGGAAGAGTCCGGGACAGACGGAATTACGGTGGAAGAAGACGGGGAGTACTCCGACAAGGAACATGTAGCCCTGTACATTCACACCTACGGACGGCTTCCTTCCAATTATGTGACGAAAAAAGAGGCCGAAGCCGCCGGCTGGGATTCCGGCGCGGGCAATCTTTACAGGGTCCTGCCGGGCAAAAGCATCGGCGGAAGCCGTTTCAACAACTATGAGGGGCTGCTTCCGGAAGCCTCCGGCCGGAAATACTATGAATGCGACATCAACTACAATCCGAAGGGAAAAACGTCCGGCAGGGTCTCCCGCGGCGCGGAACGGATCGTTTACAGTAATGACGGGCTGATCTTTTATACGTCAGACCATTACCGTACGTTTGAGAAGCTGTACGGGTGATGCTGTGCCGGACCGGGTCCGGCAGAAGAAAAACGGGGGATGTTTCCTCAGCGCCGGAGCACGGCCGTTCGCGGGTAAAACCGGCAGGGGAAGGATTTTTGAAAGTCCGGAGGAAAAAGTGAAATGAGAAAGATCGAGCTGGATTTCAACGTTCCGCATACCAGAGAGCAGGTCCATGAATACCTGAAGGACAAATTTGACTTTCCGGATTACTATGGAAACAATCTGGACGCGCTCTATGACTGCCTGACGGAAATCACCGTACCGACGGCGGTGGGCATGGTTTTCCCGTATACCGATTTTGATGAGGAGGATCATGACCTGATCGCCTATTATGACAAGATCAAAAGGGTCTTCCGGGACGCGGAAGAGGATAACGGGCAGCTGGCGGTCTTCATATTTGAGCGGTACTGATCACGGATGCCCCGGGCGGCGGTATAATAGACGCCGGGGAAACGGCTGGAGAGAAAAAATGCTGGAGGAGAAAACCCCAAAAAGCGGCGGAGCCATTAAAAAAATCGATGTTTCCGTCTGGGAGCGGAGAGAGATTTTCGCCATGTACGCAGGCGCGGCATTTCCGTATTTTGCGGTTACGGCGTCTGTGGACGCCGCGAAGCTGCATGCTTTCGCAAAGGAGAATCAACTCTCTTTTTATTTTGCGCTGGTTTATATTCTGGTGGAATCGGCGGATTCGATCCCGGAATTCCACTACCGCCTGAAGGACCGGGAGCCGGTTTATGTGGACCGGTGCATCGGCTATGCGACGCATCTTTCCGCCGGCGGCGACCTTTTCCGTTCGGTCCGCTGCGACCCGGCGGATTCCATTACGGAATTTGCCCTCCGGAACCGGGAAAAAAGCCGGATCCCCTCAGAGGAAAACCGTCCCGGCGCGGCCGGAGGCCATCTGGAAGCCCTGAACATCTCTGCCGTGCCCTGGATTACCTTTACCCATATTTTCCGTCCGGTCACCGACCCCGGAGGCGACAGCATTCCGAAAATCTCCGTCGGCAGATATGAATGGCGGGAAGGGAAACTGTTCCTGCCCCTGAGCCTGCAGGCCCATCACGGACTGATGGACGGAATCCATGCCGGCCGGTTTTTTGAGAACGTTCAGAAGAATATGGATATGCTTCCGGAACGGTAAAAGGGCGGATAACGGCGGGAAAGGAAAACAGCCGGCGAAAACCGGATTTACAGGATTAAAGGATATCCGATGAAAGAGTATTTTGAATGTCATGGCCATCTTATGATGGACGGAGCGGATTACCGGAACGCGAAACGGCGTCACCAGGACGGTGTGGACCGGGAGGCTGTGCGCCGGGAACTGGCCGCGCTGAAAGAAGCCGGGGTGATCTATTTCCGGGAAGGAGGAGACGCGCTGGGCGTTTCCGCGGCAGCCGCGGAACTGGCTCCGGAATATGGAATCGAATACCGTACGCCGGTCTTTGCGATCCACCGGAAAGGCCATTACGGCGGAATCGTCGGCCGCAGCTTCAGCGGCGGGGAGGAGTACCGGGAACGGATCCGGGAAGCAAAAGAGGCCGGAGCGGATTTTATCAAGCTGATTGTTTCCGGTATTCTGACGTTTCGCGCGGAAGGAGAGCTTTCCTGTCCCTCTCTGCCGGCGGATGAGATCCTTGAAATGGTGAAGACCGCCCACGGCGAAGGCTTTGCGGTCATGATGCATGTCAACGGGGCAGAGGCAATCCGCGCGGCAGTTCAGGCAGGTACGGACAGTATCGAGCACGGCTGTTTTATGGATGAGGAAACGACGGAACTTCTCTGTGAATCCCGGACGATCTGGGTGCCCACCATTGCGGCGATCGAAGCCTTTGACGGAAGAGAAGGATTTGATGCCGGGGCCACACACCGGATTGCCATGCAGCATCTGGAACGGGTCCGGAAGGCAGCGGAAAAAGGCGCCCGGATTGCCTGCGGCTCGGATTCCGGCGCGGTGGGTGTGCCGCACGGCCCCGGGACATTGCGGGAATATGAACTTTTGAAAGAAGCCGGCGTATCGGAAGAAGCGCTTCGCAAAACGAATGAAGAGCTGCGCGCCCGGTTCAAACGGGATTGAAAAACAGGATGGAAACGCCGACAGCTGTGCCTCGGCCGAAAATGGACGGCACGGAAGAGCAATGCTTCGGTGCTTCCTGTTCATCCGG
>CADBNG010000003.1 GCA_902795985.1 uncultured Lachnospiraceae bacterium | reverse complement strand
TTTCCCTGATCCCTCCGGTCCGCAAGAAGATCCATCAGAAGGCCGTACCCCATGGACGCCCCCAGGGAATCGACGATCTCGATCCTCCGTCCCGGGAATTCCTCCTTCAAAAGATCCCGGGCCAGAATGGCGGAATTCATTTCGCCGGAAATCCCCGTGGACAGGGAAACATGCAGGATATCCAGCCCGCGGGCCAGAAAGCCCCGGAAATAAGAGACAAACTCTCCCACGCCCGGCTGGGAAGTCCGGATGGACTTTACCGTCCGGATTTTTTTATAAAATTCATCAAAGGGAAGCGTTTCCCCCAGATCGTCCGTTCTTTCCTCTCCGTCCAGAGAATAATGGAAACAAAGGTACGGAATTTCTCTTTTTTCAAAATAATCCCGGGGCAGGTCCGCCGTGGAACAGCAGCTCAGGATATAAGGATTCATACGCCGCTTCCTTTCCGGTTCGTCCGGTATGATGAAGCCTTCCCGGTGTTTCCCTGCAGTTTAGCCAACCGTCTTTCCTTCCATAATCTTCTCCACGAGCTCCCGCTTTTCATACAGCACGCAGCCCCCGTCATGATCATCCATCAGGATGTCCCCGCTCTGCAGCGTCAGAAACAGCGGGGAATGCATGGCGTCCCGAAGAGACGTGTTTTTGATGTTCACGTCCGAATAAGGCGAGAACGGGCACGGCTCCGCGCCGCCGTGGGAATTGATATGGAAAAAGCCCCGGCCGGCCGCCACGCATCCGCCGGACCCTTTTTCGTCCCCGGGGAAGGAGATGTAAACCATCTCCGGATGCTCCTCACGAAGACGGGCGATTTCCCCTTTCAGGTATTCTCTTTGTTCATCGCCCGGCGCCAGCTCTTTACTGTCCTCCGTCACCGGAACAAATTCCACAAAGATCACGGCTTTGCAGCCCCGGTCGGAAAGTTTCTTCAAAAAGGAATCGGACGTCACCTCGTTGATGTTTTCCGTCGTCACGGTAACGGAAGCGCCGAAAATCAGGCCCTTCCGGTGCAGCTCATCCATGTTGGCGATCAGCCGGTCGTAGATGCCCTCGCCGCGGCGCGCGTCCGTAATATCCTTCTCTCCTTCGATGCTCATGATCGGGATCAGGTTCCGGCATTTGTCAAACAGGGCAAAGTATTTTTTATCCATAAACGTTCCGTTCGTGAAGATCGGGAACAGAATGCGGGATTTTTTCCCGGCGGCTTCGATAATATCCCGGCGCAGCATGGGTTCGCCTCCCGCAAGCAGGATAAAGCTTATGCCCAGCTCGTCGGCTTCGTCAAAAATCCGGTACCAGTCCTCGCTGGTCAGCTGGCTGACCGGCTCCGCGTCCACGGTCGCGTGGTTGCAGCGGGAATAGCAGCCCGCGCAGTGAAGATTGCATTTGCTGGTAATGCTGGCGATCAGGAAGGGCGGAATATGTTCTCCCGCCTCCTCGGCCGCCCGGCGCTTTTTTGAAGCCGCTTTGCTGGCAGCCGCGAACTTCAGCATAAAGGCGCTTTCCCTCGGATCCCGCAGCGTCGCCTTCAGCGCGTCGGAAACCACGCGCTCCACGCCATGGGTCATATAGGCCTGAATATCAAATTTTTCCTCGGATCGGGTCATTGCTCTCTCCTGTATTGTAATTGTCTGCTTACTATTTCGATTGTGCTCAATTATATTTTATCAAACATCTGAAAGAAATCAAGCATTTCAAGTATTATACTACAAGACGGCAGACGAAACGCATTTTTCTGTTATCTGTTCCGCACAATGGTGTCAGGAGGGACGTATCTGCCCGTCATCTTGTCCGGTTCTACAAAAAGCCGGAAATACCCTGTCTCTTTGCCCATTTCATCTCCGCCCGGTTTTATGCTATAATTCCACCGATATCTGTTCGGGAGGACGCAAAATGATCGCAATCGGCATTGATACCGGCGGGACCTGCACTGACGCCGTAGTCTATGATATGGAAAGCAGGGAAATCCTCGCCTCCGGCAAGACCCTCACCACCAAATCGAATCTGGAAACCGGGATCGCGAACGTCCTGGACCTGCTGCCGCAGGATCTGCTGGAAAAAGCGGACATCCTGTCTCTTTCCACCACCCTGGCGACCAATACCTGTGTGGAAAACAAAGGCTGCCGCGCGAAGCTTCTCATCATCGGCACAACAGACGATATGATAAAGCGCATCCAGACGTATCTCCATGATTACGGCATTACCGACACTTCTCTGATGATCGTCCTCGATGCCAAAGTGGAAAACCTGTTTTCCAATCCCTACGACCCGGACTGGGACGAACTCGAACGGACCGCCCCGGAGCTTTTTGCCGACTGCGACGCGATCGGTATTGTCCAGAC
>CADBNG010000002.1 GCA_902795985.1 uncultured Lachnospiraceae bacterium | reverse complement strand
GCTGTTCACTGTCACATTGCCGTCCGTGCCGATGGTGAAGCAGAGGTCTTCGGTGAGCTTCTCATATCCCTCGGCCGCCTGCGTCTCCGTCAGATAGTAGGTTCCGGCAGCAAGCTCCTCCGTGATCTTCGGAATCACGCCGTCCGCCCCGGTCTCAAGATCCTCATATCCGGTCAGGGGAGAATAGTCTTTTCTCGGATTGCCGTCGCCGCCGATAACCTGACGATACAGAGCAAAATGAACGCCGGAAAGCAAGACCTGATTCTCTCCGGTCTTAATCGCTTTGAGCTTCATCTGCCTGTTCCTTATGATAATCTCCGGCATATCAGAGTCGTCTTCGTCCCCTCCGGTTCCCTCTGGAAGTTTCAGTTTGCACAGCTCCAGAACATTTTCTGCGCCGTTTATCTGTATCTCGCTGCCGGCAACGGTGATTGTAAGGTCCCCGGGAATTCCCAGATAGCCGTTTGGTGTCCCCGTTTCCGTGAGCGTATACGTACCGTTCGCCAGATAGGCAACCGTGACAAGGCCTTCGGCATCGGAGATATATTTATCCTGTCCGACCGTGTTGCCCTCCGCGTCTTTCAGCGCGAAAGCCGCCCCTGCAAGAGGCGTTTCTTCATTCCACATGGTCTTTTGGATAATAATACCGCTTCGGGCATTCGTTACCGTATCGGTGCGGATATTCTGAACATTCGCTGTTGACCCTGTTATTTGCCCTTTCGTATAGCTGGCCGAATAAGTATAATCCTTCGCTTCTGATTCTCCCTGCTGTATTCCGTTTACAGTGAGCTGCTCTCCCTGACCGATTATCTTCTTGATCTCGGAACCTTCCGCAACAACCTCCCGGATCACATACTGACTGAACTTCTTTCCTTCCTCAAGCGCATCGTAATACCAGTACAGAGTGTCCTGTCCAGGCTCCAGTGTTTTGAGTGACCCCGGGACCATTGTCAGGCTACCGTCATCATTTTCAATAAATACAGCCATCTGAATCGCCGAATGAGATTCCATGTAATCAGCATCGGACCAGATTTTCCTGGCCGTCAGGCCCCAGCCCCGCTGGTTGCGGACTTCGATTTCAGGGGAGCTGTTGTCACGGATGATGCCTGCGTTCGCGCTCTCACCCTCTTCTGTCAGATAGGAGCCCTCAACGCGGGTATATCCATCCTCTTCGCGCAGCGTATAGCCTTCCGGCAGCTCATACTCGCGTTCTTCTACCTTAAACTTGGAACCGACAACCAGCTCGTGGACAACAATGCTGTAGCCCGCGGGAATCTTGGAAATAGATCCGTTCGGCGATGTCGTAAAGGTCGCGTCCGCTTTGTCTGCGTCGGCAACACTGTTCCAGTCACTGACGCCGAGTGATACAAAGCTCTGGCTGGGATTGTCCCATCTGCAGTAGAAGCCCTGCTCATTCATCACATGATACTCGTGCATGTTGGCAAGCACCGGATCATCGTCGTTTTCCATTCCGAGGAACAGGCGGAAAGAAAACTCCGTCGGATCGTCTTCCCGGCTCAGCAGCGTTGTAGAGTCCGCGTCATACAGCTTCTTTGTGATTTTCAGCGTGCGCAGCGCATCCGGATTGACATGATTGTCATAGTCCACCTTACGTCTGTCCGTCGGTGCCGCGGGCGTTACGCTATAGTCCGTGCGCCCGTCGCCGTCTGCATCGGTCCCGGTAAGCTCGGCGTCATTCGCTGTGACCCTGTCGTAGATCGAAGGGTTAATTCCGCACTCAACGATGCGATAATCGATTACATTCTCCGGCAGCTGGATCTCGGCAGACTGCCCGGGCTTCAGGAAGAAAACATTGTTATATTCGTGCGCCCCTCCAGCCGGCGTGTATTCTCCTCTGAATTTTACCGGTGTGCTTTTGCCTTCGTAAGTTACGTTATAATGATCGCCGGTTTTCTCCTCAAGAAGGTATTCTCTCGAACCTCCGTCATCCTTTGTCGTGTAATAAATCTGATACGGAAACTCTGCCAGGGTATAATCCGGCTTGTCCGTTCCGGAGATGCTCTTGCTGAGGACAACGGTTCCGGGCTTTACGGCCGCGAGGTTAAAGCGCATGTGCAGATTCGAGGCGCCCGCGCCGCGCTCCATGTAGAACATCTTCATGGTATGGTTCGTATAATCCTTAAAGACATGCTGACCGCTGCTGTTCGTTGTGAAAATCTCATCCAGCTTCGCGTTGATTTCGGAATCCGAGAGTCCCCGCGCCTTGTAATTCTTCTTGAAGATCTCATAGAGGGTCGAATTGCCGCGGGAACTCTTCACCTCGCCCGTGCGGAAGTTGATGGAGCCGGTCATCGCAGAATGCACGCCGCCAAGGTCCAGCACAAGTTCCCCGTCGACATAGAACCAGAAGTCATCGTCACCCGAGAATTCAAAGATAATGTCATGACCCCAGGCATCCAGGCCGCTGGCGGTCTGTGTGAAGCCGGCCTCCATCTCCATGCCAAAGAAGTAATTCGCGTCCGGTCCGTCCGCCCAGAACATTTCCTCGCCCTTTCGCGGATCGGTGTCCGGCAGAGGATTGCCCAGAACATCGGTCTGATTCGTATAAGGCGCTATAACACTGGTATCGATCTCGTTGTAAGGCATGAACTGACCGTGCGTTCTAGTCGGCCCATCACTCGTATTCACTGCAAAAAGCTGGTCATAGACCGTGAAAGTTCCGTCATCGTTCAGATGCGCCGCATTCTGTGTACTGTCATATTCAAAATAACCGCTCTCGTTGTACTTGCTCGCGAGGAAAAGGTAATTCACATGCTCCGCGCCGCTGTAAAGGCCTGAAAGGGACTGTACATGACCGGTCTTATCCTGTGTAGAGGTCGGATATCCGTCCTCTCCGAGATTTGTTGAAAGAAGTCCTGCGGTATTGTTATCTCCTTTAAAGAATGCACTTTGGTCCTTGTCGCGCCAGTTCGGATTTGTCCCCGAGGTGTTGCTGTAATCGATCATCTTCATGGAGATGCCGTATACATCACTGTCAATTGTCGGGACCTCTGTGAGCGCATGCTCCTCCTTCGGAGGCTGAACAATCGCGAAATAGAAGTCTTCCGCCTTTGCCAGCGGACAGGATACAATATGCCCGTCCTCCGTGCGGATTCCGGCATATTCGTAATACGGATCGTCCCATGCGATAATCGTTGTGTAATCATCGCCGTAGCGCCGGCCGTTCAAATTGATGCCGACCGGACTGTCAGACAAAACCTGTCCGCCCTCCAGCTGGGGAACCAGGTATTTGCCTGAGTAGACATTCTGAAGCTCATAGTAGTAGCTGGATACGCCGCCATTCTGGTAATCGGTAAAATCCCATACAGCAGTATTAATCGATCCGCCGACCCACTCGATGACATCGCCGCTCTCATAACACCGGATAAGGGATCCGTTGTGATCCACGGCATAAAACTCATAGCGCTTCGTCTTGTCATTCCAGATGCGGGTGTAAAGAATGACCTGCGCGCCGTCCGGCACCGATTCTGTGTCGGATACGCTGACTTTGCGGGCCGTATAGGAGACAAAATCCTCGTCCGTCAGCTCCTGTGATTTTTCAACAAGGTTCATCCATGTGGTCGCTTCGCTTCCGCTAGCGCTGTTGAACCTGCTGCCGTTATTTGCGGAATTGTAATTGAGAGAATACCCATCAACAGTGAAATGCCATTTCCCGGAATTCGACCCCGTCCCCGGCGAGGCCGTGATCACCGATGCCTGCGCCTGATCGTCGGTCAGCACAACCTTGCCTTGATCGATCTTCAGGTACTTTTCTTCCCCGTCGACAGTAGTTGTAATGTAATACCCATCCTCCGATACGCTGCGGAATGTCCACTCTGTGATATCACTGTCCGACGCAACCAGTAATACGCCCTCGTTATCCAGAATGTCCGGACGGATCAGCATTTTCTGGGCGGCAAGGCTGTCTCCCCCGCTGAACGCATCAGGAGTCAGCGCAGCCGCTGTAGCCGACTCGTTATTATAAGCGATGCCGAACGTCTTGCCATCCAGTGCATACGGATCATCTTCCGGCCTGTAAGAAGACGCATACGTGATGGAGATTCTGGTATTTGTTGCATTGTTTTTGTCCGTATAGAAACGAATTCCGCCGCCTCCGTTGGAGTGCTGCAGCCACTTGTTTTCACCCTGTTTCTTGAAATAAAAGGTCCCGTTGCCTGCATCGCTCAGTTCAAAAACGGTATCGGATGTATCCGCAAGTCCCACCAGATTTCCGCTGGTATTCTTCACATATTTCTTTTCGCCGTTTATATATGTGTAAATCTTGAAGGTTCCCGCCCCGCTGCCTGCGGCTTCAAAATACCACTCCGACGCATCCGCCGAGACACCTGTCTCCGTAAAGCAGCTGTTGTTGTTCAGGGTATTTATGAAATAGTGCTTCAGGTTGTCATAAGAAAGCAGGAATGCCGTTCCGTCCGTCAGCTCATCCAGGCTCGTCACCTTCTGGATCTCTGGGCTTACCGGCTCCGGCGCATCCACGATGGCATACACAGAAAAGTCCTGCGCTTCGAAGACGAGCGTCCCCGCAGCAGGCGTCTGTTCCTCCGGCTCCCCGCCGTCCGGCGCT
>CADBNG010000001.1 GCA_902795985.1 uncultured Lachnospiraceae bacterium | reverse complement strand
TCCCGGACGGCGGTCATCTTGATGAACCAGGATTCTCTCGCGTAGTAGATCAGCGGCGTATCGCAGCGCCAGCAGAAGGGATATTCATGCTCGAACTTCGGTGCGGAAAACAGTTTTTTCGTCTCATCCAGATCTTTTAAGATGACCGGATCGGCATCTTTGACGAACAGGCCCGCGAATTTGCCGGTTTCCGGGGTCATGCAGCCTTTGGTGTCCACAAACTGAAGGAAGGCGGTTCCGTATTTCGCGCAGACCCGGTTATCGTCTTCACCGAAGGCCGCGGCCTGATGAACGATGCCGGTACCGTCGGACATGGTGACGTAGTCGTCGCAGCAGACGAAATGGGACTTTTTCTTCTGCCGGTCGGCTTCCTTCGCGGCAAAATCAAACAGCGGTTCATATTCCTTATATTCCAGCGCCTTGCCGGGCATTTCTTCCAGAATCTCATAAGCCGGTGTTCCTTCTTCCCGCTCCAGGCTGCCCAGCACTGTATCCAGAAGTTCTTTCGCCATGTAATAGACGTAGCCGTCGCAGGCCTTTACCTTTACATAGGTATCCTCCGGATTGACGCAGAGCGCCACATTGGAAGGAAGGGTCCAGGGCGTGGTGGTCCATGCCAGGAAGTAAGCATCCTCTCCCGCTGCCTTGAAACGAACAACGGCGGAGCGTTCCTTCACGGCTTTATAGCCCTGCGCCACTTCCTGGGAAGAAAGCGGGGTGCCGCAGCGCGGGCAATAAGGAACGATTTTAAAGCCCTTATACAGAAGCCCCCTGTTCCAGATTTCCTTTAAGGCCCACCATTCCGACTCGATATAGTCGTTATGATAAGTCACATAGGGGTCGTCCATATCCGCCCAGAAGCCCACTTCGTCGGAGAACTCCTCCCACATGTGCTTGTACTTCCAGACGCTTTCCTTGCACTCTTTGATAAACGGTTCCATACCGTATTCTTCGATCTGCTCTTTTCCGTTCAGCCCGAGCTTTTTCTCCACTTCCAGTTCCACCGGAAGGCCATGGGTATCCCATCCGGCTTTTCTCGGAACCTCATACCCTTTCATGGTCCGGTACCGGGGTATCATATCCTTGATGACACGCGTCAGCACGTGTCCGATATGCGGCTTGCCGTTTGCCGTCGGCGGTCCGTCGTAAAACATATACTGCGGGCAGCCTTCCCGGATTTTCAGGCTTTTCCGGAAGATATCCTTTTCCTTCCAGAATTTTTCGACTTCTTTTTCCCTGGAAACGAAGTCCAGATTGGTATCCACTTTTTTGTACATAAAAACGCCTCCGGCTGAATAGGAATGCTGCTTATCACCTGCAGCACTGAATAATCCGAAATATTTTATCACAGCAGCGGGGATATTTCAAGGAAAGCGCGGCTCAAAACGGATTCGGATTCCATCCGGCCGAAGACGGCCGTCCGGTTGTTTTACCGCAGGATTTCTTCGATGGTGGAGACGGTGCTGAAAGTGCCCTTGTTGGCCGCAATGATTTCACGCATGCTCTGCAGCTCAAAATAGTTTACATAACAAATCAGCATTTTGTTCTCACCGGCAATTGCCCCATAGGAATTCACCAGGGTGCAGGTCTTATTGAGCCGGTTTTTGATCTCCTTCACCAGGGCATCCGGTTCTTTCGTGATGATTGTCACCTGCTTGACCGCTTCGAAACGGTCGGTGAAATGATCGATGATCGCCGTCGCGATCACATAAACCAGCAGGCTGAGAAGAGCGGAATTCCGGTTGATGAGGAAAAAAGCCGTAATATAAATACAGGCGTTGAACGCGATCAGGATATAGGTCAGGCTGAAGTTCCTGCCCGTCCGGTCCGACAGCTTCTTCACCACGATGTTCGCAAAGATCTCGGAGCCGTCAATACAGCCGCCCCGGCGCAGGATCAGCGCCAGTCCGACGCCCAGCAGCGCGCCTCCGAAGGCCACCGCCAGGAAATGCTCTGTGTTCAGTTCAAAGGGCAGGAGTTCAAACAGCGCCAGACCGCCGGTATAGGCCAGGGATCCCGCCAGCGCCTTGATGCCGAAGCGGGTTCCGAGAATCACAAACCCGGCGATCAGGAACGGAAGAAATACCAGGAAAACACAGACCGACAGGTTAAAGCCGGTCAGCTTGCTGATGATGATGGCGATGCCGGCCGTTCCGTAATCAATGGCGTCGTTCGGAAGAAGGATACAGGCAACGGAAAAGCTGGCCAGCAGCGCGCCGGCGATGATCAGAATATAGGATACGGCTTCATTCAGTTTCTTTTTCATGGTTTCATCTTATCGGACTTTTGCGGCTCCGGCAAGGTTTTCCGGGGACCGGATCCTTTTCTGAGAATTTTTTACGCAGGAGACCGCCGGAAAATTAAACCGGGCGCCCATCCCGCCGGACAGCAGCCTGCCCGCATCCGGAATGAACGCCCTTCATTCACTTCATTTCCAACGGTTAACACTCAAAGCGTCAATGTAATATTCTCGTTGACTTCCACCTTTTCATCGGAGATCAGTCCGTCCCGCTTGGCCGCCATCCGCATGGCCTCCATTTCCACGGACATATCCAGGATGTCATCCGCGAAAAGGTTCTCGTACTGTTTGTCCATGGCCATCTTGATGTCGTCCAGATAGCTGATGACTTTGCGTGTCGTGTCCTCATGGGGCACGCCGCTTTCCTCAATTCTGCGGTATTTGCTGATAATCTCGCCCAGCGTCGGCAGGTAATAATTGAGGAACTGACGGACGGAAGGAATCTTTTCGGGCTTCTGTTTGAGTGTCTGCAGGATCCGGTCGGCCACGCCGCAGATTTCGCCGGCGCGGTTGTGAACCTCCCGGTTCTTCACGCGCATGACAAGCCGGCGCAGTTCCAGCAGTTTTTCCCGGGCACGGGAAAGAATCTGGGCCTGCTCCGCGTCCAGAGACGCGGTGGAAGCGCTGCTGCTCTTCTTTCCGGTATCATTGGAAGCAGCACGGACCGCAAGGATAACCCCCACGATGATCAGGGCGGCAATCAGGCCGATGGCAATAATCCCGGCGATCAGGATTCCCTTAAACACGCCCGGAGCCATCCGGCTGAACATAAAAAGGCTGCCGCATATGATGAGCGCAACGATCGCTCCAAACACTCCTGTTCCCTTTTTCATAAGCACCCTTCCATTTCCGGAAGCCGTCCCCGGTTAAGCGACCGGTTTGCCCTCCGCGTTGCGGATATCGAGAAGCTTTTTCTTGAGTTCGGCTTCGATCTTGCCCAGCTCGGCTTCGGCATCGCGTCTCTTCTGACGGCCTTCCTCCTGAATCCGGACAACCTCGTCCAGAGTCTCGATCAGACGCTCGTTGCTGGCACGGACCGTTTCCATGTCGATGATGCCGCGTTCGCTTTCCTTGGCGATTTCGATCGAGCCGGTCTTGAGGGTTTCCGCGTTCTTTTTGATCAGTTCGTTGGTAAGTTCGTTGACTTCCCGCTGAGCCTGCATGGCCTGCTGCGAATGGGCGACGCCCAGGGCCAGGACCATCTGGTTCTTCCAGAGCGGGATGGTGTTGCTGATCGTGGACTGGATTTTTTCCACCATCAGGGTATCGGAATTCTGCACCAGACGGATCTGGGGAGCCATCTGCATGCTGATGGTGCGGGTCAGTTCCAGATCGTACAGCTTTTTATCGAAACGGTCGCAGAGCGCCGCGAAATCATTGGCTGCCTGCGCGTCTTCCGCAAGGCCGGACGCCGCGGCTTTTCTTCTCAGCTCGGCCAGCGTGGTCTCCTGCTCTCTGGCCAGCTTTTTCTTGCCGGCGATAATATACATGGTCAGTTCCTTGAAGTACTCCAGATTGGAATCGTACATCTTGTCCAGCATGACGATATCCTTGGACAGCGTATTCTGATGGCCTTCGAGAGCCGCGACGATCCGGTCCACGTTGGCTTCCGCTGTATCGTATTTCGCCTTCAGTTTGGCAAAATCCGCCACTTTTTTCTTCACCCGTCCGAACAGGCCTTTCTTCTCCGTTTCATCCACGGAAAAGCCCTTCAGCTCGGCCACAAGATCCGTAATCATCCCGCCGACTTCGCCAAGATCCTTCGTCTTGACGCCTTCCAGAGCGGAATCGGCAAACTCGGATACTTTCTTCTGCGCGGCCGCGCCATACTGAAGAACGATTCCGGAATCCTTGAGATCAATCTTTTCGGAAAACTCGTCCACGACCTTCTGTTCCGCCTCTGAGAGATTGGCATCCGCAAGGTAGGGAGCGGCAGGTTCTTCCTCCGCCTTTTTTTCTTCTCCGGGCATTTCCAGGGTAAGGGTCGGGGCGGCAGGCGCTTCTTCCGTCTGAACGGCGGCAGGGGCCGGCGCTGCCTGAACCGCGGCGGCGGCTCCTCCTAAATCAAGGGACGGTGCTGCAGGGGCTTCGGCGGAAAGATCCGGTGTCTGCGGCGGAAGTTCCAGTTCGATGGCTTTTTTCTCTTCTGACATGATTCTTTCTCCTTTTCCGGCGGAATCCGCCGTTCTTTTTTTCAGGACCGCAGGGCCCTGCAGGTATTCCTGTAATCAGGTTTATTCTATACCAATTAATACACATTTACAAGAAGAAACCAAGGGGACAGGGCAGGGTGCGAAGGGGACTGTCCCCTTCGCACCGGGGACCGGAAGGGACGGAGCAAGGGTGCGAAAGGGACTGTCCCCTTCGCACCGCGACGGAGCAGGGGGGCGGAAGGGACTGTCCCCTTCGCACTGCGAGGATTATTTCCCGGGCTTGAACTTCCGAAACGGATTGGGGTACAATGAATTCAATTCCGCGATATAAAATCCCCCTGGAAAATGTCCATGAACTTTGCCGATTGTCTGAAACAGTATATGACGGATATCCCGTGCAGCGCTTCGGAGCTGGCGGCCGTTTCCGGCCTCGCGCCTTCCATGATCAGCCGCTATCTGCGCTCGGAACAGACGCCGGGAGAAAAGGCTGTCCGGCGGATCGCCTCCGGCCTGGATTTCCTGTCCCGCGACAAGGGCGGCCCGAGCCTGGATCACGAAAAAGTATGTTCCCGGCTGAAGGAAGCCCTCTCCGGCATCCGTATTGACTACGACCGGTTCGTAATGAATCTCCAGCGGCTTCTTTCAGAGATGAATATCAGCAATAACGAACTGGCGAAATCCCTGAGTTTCGATCCGTCCTATATTTCACGGATTCTTGCCGGAACACGCCGGCCGGCGGACGTTTACGGATTTCTCTGCAATGTTTCGGATTATACAGCCCAGCGATTTTACGGCACGCCCTATCTCCCGCTGCTGGCCGACCTGATCCAGTGCTCCCGGGCGGAACTGCAGTCCCATGAAATGATTTCCTTCTCCGTCCGCCGTTTTCTGGGATCCGGGAATGAAGCGGACGAAACCGTCGTACGCCGTTTCCTTTCCCATCTGGAAGCGTACAGCGCCGGGGAAAAGAATGCCGGGGAGATGACGGCGCTGTATGACCGGCTGCATTCCTCTTCCGATCCCGGGCAGGGCATTATCCGGCTCCGTCAGGCCGAACTGGATTTTCTTTCGGCTGCTTCGGATCCTGAAAATGCCGGGGATGTGACCCTGTACAGCGATATGCCTCTGGAGGAACTTTTTTCGGATCCGGATTTCTCCGAAGAATGGTCCCGCCGGATCGCCGCCCTTCTGGCAAACGGCCAGACCATCCGGAAAATCCATAACGTTCACCGTTCCTTTTCCGACATGGTCCTGGATCTGGATCACTGGATCCCCCATTATCTTTGCGGCCGGGTCCAGCCCTGGTACCTGAAAGAACCCACCGGCGGCACTTTCCTGCACCTGATCCGTTCTTCCGGCAGAGCCTCCCTGACCGGTGAAGCGATACGGGGAACCATGGATGACGCCCGCTTCTTTCTGTCGACTTCCCCTGAAGAAGTCGCGTATACCCATCATCTTGCCGATGCCCTTCTTTCCATGGCCCAGCCCCTGATGACCATCTGCACCGAAACGGAACAGGATCAGTTCCGCAGCCTCTGCAGCTCGCTGACCGTTCCGGGAGGATCCTACCAGCTGGTTCTGACCGCTCCTCCGGTCTTTTCGATGCCTCCGGATCTGTTCGGCCGGATCTGTACTCTGAACGGCATATCCGCCACGGATGCCGGCCGGATCCGGTTCCGCCACCATCAGATCTGGTCCCGCCTGGAAGAAGCACTGATGGGAGGCGATCTGACAATCGTCCTTCCCGCCGCGGCAGAAGACGAAGAACGCGCTCTTGCGCTTCCCGGACAGTTTCTCCCGAAGAAGCTGGTATACGGAAAAGGCCAGTACGAGGAGCATCTGGCCTGCCTGTGGGCCTTCGCGAAGGCCCGCCCCTCGGTAAAAATCGTTATGAAAGACCGTCCTTTGTTCCGGAACATCGAGCTCCTGCTCGCAAAAGGACGGAGTGTCCTGGTTTCCCGGAACGCGCCTCCGGAGCTTCATGTCCTGATTCATTATCCGAAAATGGTACAGGCCATCGAAGATCTTTTCCCGGCGGAGGACTGAAATGCGCCTGCCCCTCACGCGTCCTGAAACCGGCAGGCACTTCCGCAGCCGGCGGCAGCGTATTCTTTCATCGCCGCAAACAAAAAAGCTTTTTTGACATTCCCTCAAAAAAGCTTTTTCTGTTTCCGCCGTCTGCAGTCACAGGGGCGGGTCTGTTCGGAAAGGATCCGGTCTTACTCCGATTCTTCCTCTTCTTCCGGATCGTCTTCTTCTATCTCTTCCCCGTTCTCCTCGTCATCGTCCTCATACCCGGAATCCCCCTCCGGTTCCTCTTCGTCCTCCGGCTCCGGCAGGGCGTCCGGTCCGGCCGCAAGGAACTGTTCTTCGAGACGGCCCAGCAGTCTGGTAATCTGTTTTTTCGGAATAATCGCGGAAATGCCGTAAAGGTCCTGTTCGCTCCGGGCCATCAGCCCCATTCCGGTCTGGATCCAGGCCATCACCGTGGTCTTTCCCCAGGAATGGTAAAGGCTGAGAAACTGGGCGTCAATAAAAAGTCCCGTCCCCCTTTTCCATACCCGCTCCCCGGTCTTCAGCGTCATGAATTTAAGACCGTTCTCACTTAAGAACCGGGCGGCGATTTCCTCCGCATGTTCCGCGGAGAGCTGATGACGAAACGTGAATGTTGATCTGGACATAAATGAAACCCTCTGTTTTCTTTTACTGAGGAACACTTTACCCGAAAACGCGGATTTTTTCAATAATATCCGGTTTTGGTACAAACGGATCTGCCGGGTCCCGTTTCCGCGTCAGGCCCGCTTTCTTCTGACAACCCGGACTGTGCCGGCGATCAGGATCAGGGCAGGGATCAGGACTACGGCAACGGTTCCGTAGACCGCGGAATGCGGCGCCGCGTTGTACTTCAGGCCAAGCGGAACGGACGGGATGATGAATTCCGGTATATCGCTGAATCCGTATGCCAGAAGGTTCATGAAGAGATCCAGATTGCACAGGTTCGCGTAATTTTCGATCGTGGTCTGGGCGATCAGCGAAGCCGGAAAGACGGCAAGAACGCCTCCGTTTTCATTTTTCGAAAGGGCGGCCAGCGGGACCTGGGCCGCTTCCTGCATTTCCCGGTCCGCATTCTCAATAAATGCCCGGTCGGATGTGGAAAGCTGTACTTCCGTCTGAATCCCTTCCGCATCCATAATTTCCAGTGCCGGCGCCTTGTTGAGAAGGCAGTCCTGGCCTGTCAGATACCGGGTAATCTCCCCGGACTGGTTCAGGGTCGGAAAGACCAGATACTCGTTCTGGTAATACTGCGCGCGGTCCCCGGCAATTCCGTCTGTAATGCCGATGCCGTTCTCCCCGGCAAGGGCTTTCAGGTTGAGAAACTCCGAATCATGGCCGCTTCCGGCAAGGATCAGGACTTTCCCGCCGCCGGCCAGATAGTCCCGGAGCGCGGCAAGCTCATCGGCCGCCAGGTCCTTTGCGGGATCCACGATCACGATGCATTCGCAGTCCTCCGGAATGCTGCCGTCTTTCAGGATGTTCAGCAAACCGGCGGAATACCGCTTCTTCTGAAACTCACGGGAAACCTTCTGGGTCAGGTCCGCTTCGTCATGGCCTTCGGTGAAATAAATCCGGTGTCCGGTGTTTTCCGCCACGGCGTTAATCCCGTTGGTAAAGCGGCTGTCCGCGTCAAATTCCGTTTCCACGTAATTCCCATAGTATGCGTACTGCATCAGGTCGTACTGGATGATGTCGTCAAAACGCGCGCTGGCCGTCCGTCCCTCAGCAGGACATTCAAATACAATCCCTTCTTCTTCAAGGC